>JAPPDJ010000073.1 GCA_028824555.1 Gammaproteobacteria bacterium
GGCTGGTGCGGAGTTTGAGGCGTTCTGGTCGCTGTTTGAGCAGCGCCCCGACAAGGCGGCGCTAATCTGGAGGCTACGAGTGCAGCTGCGGCGGATCGTCGAGCTGGACTTCGACCTGCTTGCCGAACTAGGAGTCCAGCGAGCGGCCTACGTCAGTCGGCAATATGCGCGTACGCAGGAGATTTCAGACAGCCTGAACTACCTTGGGTGCGACGGTGTGATCGTGCCGTCGGCACGGCACGACGGTCGGAACTTGGTCATCTACATGCAGAACCTCCACCAGGAGTCTTCCGTGGAGGAAGATGGGTCGCTCGCGTTCCTTTGGTCCGACTTGCCTGGTTAGGAACGCCTTCGACTATGGTGCGGGCGACCGACTCAACCACCGCAACGATTCCGCGAAGATCGCCCCGCCGTGCGCCGCGCTGTGGCCTCCCTCTCCGAACTCAAACCTGTAGTCATAGCCGGCGTATTCGAGTGCCGCGGCCATCATCTTGTTCGCCAATGGCCAGTTGCCGACGATGATGTTGGCGTCGCGTTTGCCGCTTGTGAGGAAGACGCGGATGGGTTTGCGGGGGGTGGTCTTGACGAGGTAGGGGTAGTTGTGGCCGCCGCGGAGGTTGACGAAGGAGCCGCAGTGGCTGAGGACGCGGGCGAATGCGGTGGGGTCGTGCCAGGCGGCGTTGAAGGCGCAGATGCCGCCGCTGGAAATGCCGACGATGGTGCGGTGCGCTGGGTCTTCTGAGAATGTCCTGCCGATCTCTTGTTCGGCGAACGGGAGGAGTTCTGTTACGAGGAAGCGGACGTAGGTGTCTGTGACGCTGTCGTATTCGTAGCTGCGCTGGCCGGTGACGATGGCGTCGCCGTCTGCCGGTGCGCCGGGGTTGACGAAGATTCCCACCGTCGGGGGAATTTCGCCGGCGTGGATGAGCGAGTCGAGCACGGCGGGGGCGCGCACGGGGCCGGTTTCGTCGGCGTAGGCGGCGCCGTCGTTGAACACCATCACGGCGGGATCGTCGGTGCTTGCGGCGAGTTGCTCGGGAACGTGGATCAGGACGTCGCGCACGGTGTTGGGGTAGATGTCGCTCTGGCTCCAGCCGGGGAACTTGCGCATGTCGCCGCGTGGCACGTCTGGTGCGGGATAGGCTTCCGGGCAGGGGTTGTACTGCGCATCTTCCGGCGGGTTGAGCGCGTCCATGATTTCCATGTTGCTGCGGCCGTTGATCGTCGCGTCGAACGGCAGGTCGAAGCGTTTGTCGAGGCCAAGGCGGCGGTAGTTCTCGATCTCCATTGCGCCGGCGGCGCCGGCAAGAAGGCCGCCGGTGGCGGCGACGAAACCTCGTCTGGATACTCCGCGAGTCATGCTTCTCCCGTCTCGGTGGGTGGTCATCCAGTCCGTATAGGGCCTCAACCCGCTTGCTGGCGTGCCACGCGCCGCAGGGGGTGCAGCGATGCGCCTTCGCCGATGATGTAGTCCGGGAACTCCACATCGGCGTTGCCGAGGCCGCCGGGCGCGGCGTCGGTGCGGGTGCCGTTGACGCCGCCGAGGGTGCCGTAGGTGCGAAGGCCCAGCCTTGCGCGCACCTTGGGGCTGGCTTCGTCGAGCACTTCCTGCAGGCAGGAGACGCCCCAGTTCTCCTGCTGGCGCATCCACGGCAGGCAGAAGAAGGTGGTGATGCTGCGGCGGGGGGCGCCGTTGGTGTTGACGCCGAGGCCATGCCAGATGCGGCCCTCCCAGGCGAAGACGCTGCCGGCGGGCACTTCCACCTGCACGGACATCTCGCGGGGCGGGGGCTTGATCTGGTATTCCGGGCGCCAGCGGTGGCTGCCGGGGACGACGTGGGTGCTGCCGTTGTCGGGGGTGAAGTCGTCGAGCAGCCAGAAGAGGTTGCAGGCAGCGGGGAAGTTCACCGTCGCGGGAACGTAGCCTTGGTCGCGGTGCAGGGGCTGGGGTTCCGTCGTGGGGGCGTGGAACATCCCGCCGGTGATGCTGGAGACAAGAAAGGTGCGGCCCAGCATGAATCCAGCGAGTTCGTCGGTTTCGGTGCGCTCGACGAGGTCGAGGAACACCTTGCCCTTGTTCACCATGTTGGATATGGATTGCTTGTTGCCGTGGGCGCCGAGTGGCGCCAGTTCGCCGAGCTTGCGTTCGGCGGCGGCTTGGCCGTCGAGCGCATCGCGCAGCCGTTCGATGTCGCTTTGGGAGAGCACGTCCGGCACGAAGCAGAGGCCGTACTCGGACAGGTGGCGCTTGGCCGCTTCGAAATCCCTCGTCAGGGGTGGCAGACCGAGGGCATCCGGCGGATCGATGGTGGGGGAGGGAACGTAGCCCGTTTGCCGGTGTTCGGCGGGTTCCGGGCGAAGTGGCGTGGACATGCGGCGGCCCCAAGGCAAAGATCGACGTGAGTGTACCCAATGCTTGGGAGGTGGGCGGCATGGCAGCGGAGAGGATCTTCTCTAGCGAAGAGGCGGCGAGGGCGGCGATGCTCGACGCTAAACGCCACATCCATACCAATGTGCTGGCGACCGGAGAGCACATGCAGCTCATTTGGGCGCGGTATGAGCCTGGCGCGGAATACACGCTCCACACACATGAGCACGAGCAGTTCAGCGTGCTGCTTCAAGGTCGGATGCTGCTCACGGTGGGGGACGAAGTGAGGGAGATCGGGCCGGGGGACATGTGGCACGCGCCGGCGAACGTGCCGCATGGCGGGGAGATTGTTGGGGATGAGGCGGTGGTCTTCATCGACATCTACGGGCCACCGAGCCGGACGATTCTCGACTACGTCGAGCGGTTGCAGGGCCGGGCGGGTTGTTAGCGGCACAAGAGCCGCGCGAAGAACGTCCGACGATTGACTTTCGCTGGCAAAACCTTGTGGACGGCGTTGCCTCGATCCTCCCTCCAGAGGACGAGCGCCAAGCGCCGTTTAAGTCAACGTGAGACTCCGCTGCAAAAGGGCGTGCGCGCCGCCGAAATGTGTATGGTTCGTACACATGAGCAAAGCGGTCAGGTTGTAGGCCCGTGATACGAGTGCAACTGGACATCCCGGACGATGATTACCTCAACTGTGTTCGGCAGGCGCAGCGCGAAGAGCTGACGCTCAGCGCTTGGCTGAGGGCGGCGGCGCAAGACCGGCTCCAGAGGATGCGTCGCAGCGCGCGATTTGAGACCGAGGCCGATGTGCGGTCGTTCTTTGCAGAATGCGACGAAATCGAAGGCCCAACGCGGGAGCCGGAATGGGAAGATCACCTTGCGGCCATGCGTGGATCTCGGCGTGTGTGATCGCGTGGCCTTTTTTGAGACGGCGGCCGCGGCCTGGTTCTGGTTCTTCAGGCGCACTTCACGATGCCGAAAAAACACACATGAAGGGAGGGACACATGGGCAAGTTGACGGGTAGGACGGCCTTGGTGACGGGCGCGAGCCGGGGCATTGGGCGGGCTATTGCGCTGCGCTTCGCTGCAGAAGGGGCGGATGTGGCGATCAACTACACGAGCAACGAGGCGGCGGCGCAGGAGGTGGCGCAAGCTGTGACGGAGGCCGGGCAGCGCGCCGAGGTGTTCCGTGCCGATGTGGGCGATCGTGCCGCTTGCGAGAGCATGTGCGAGGGTGCGGTCGCCGCCTTTGGCCGGATCGACATTCTCGTCAACAACGCGGGGCTTGGCTCCGCCGCCATCAACCGTCCGCACATCGCCGATGCCACGGACGAGCAGTGGAACCGGCTTCTGAACGTGAACCTCTGGGGGCCGATCTACCTTTGCCGGGCGTTGGTGCCGCACATGCGGAACGCCGAGCGCAGCGACATCGTGATGATCTCCTCGATCGCGGCGCAGGCGCTGAACCCCGGCTTTGGCGTCTATTCGGTGAGCAAGGCCGCCCTCGAAGCCATGGCGCACACCCTGGCGCGGGAGGAGAAGGCGCACGGGATGCGGGTGAACATGATCGCGCCGGGGCTGGTGGACACCGACATGGGGCGCCGCATCGTCCGCGCAACGGGCGGCCCGGATGACATCGACAAGGTCGCCGCAAACATGCCCTTCGGCTTCGTCTGCACCGCCGACGACATCGCTGCCACCGCCACGCATTTGTGCTCGGAAGACGGCCGCTATATCACCAATCAGCGGATTACGATTTCGGGGGATTGATTGCGGCGCGTTCTTTGAGTCGGGCGTCGACACCGTGTGTAATCCACACAGGCACCCGAAGGTTCGAGCATGAACAAGATGACGATTCTCGTCGGTATTCAGCGCGACGGTTACACGTTCCAGCTCGCGCCCCCAAGCAGGCAGTTGCTTGACGGCAGGCGAGCGGATGACGCCCCGCTTCCGGATAGCCTTTTTCTTCGCTACGAAACCGGCCACGACTTCATTAGCGTGCTTGGTCAGCGCGAACTCCGATGGACCGTCGCCGAGGCCCTCACTGGCCTCCAGCGCGACCAGATCGAGCAGATTGGCCAAGTCGAGTACGTCGATCCGAAACGCAACTTCGCCAAGATCAACCCTGCAGCCTGATGTCCCGCTTAAACCTGTACTAGCAGCCGACGCGCCCGCGAGGGTGCGCTAGCCCCCGATTGTCGCTCTGTGCTCTCTTCGCACCCTCACCAAGTGTCCACCCACCCTCGTTTCTTGCCGTCGCGGGGCGCGACTGGCGGCAGGGAGTTGAGCCCCATGACCATCCACTTGCGGGTGTCGGCCGGGTCGATCACGTCGTCCACTTCGGAAACGGTGGCGGCGTTCAGGGCGCGGGACCAAGCGTAGGCGTCGGCGACGTATTTCTCGTAGCGGGCCTTGCGTTCGGCGAGGTCGGTGATGGCTTCGAGTTCGCGGCGGCGGCCGAGTTTCACCGAGCCTTCAAGGCCCATTCCCGCGAACTCGCCGGTGGGCCAGGAGATGGTGAAGAAGGTCTCGTCGAAGCTGCCGGTGGACATGGCCAGCGCCCCCAAGCCATAGGACTTGCGCAGCACGACGACGAAGTAGGGCACGGTGATGTTGGCGCCGGCGACGTACATGCGGCCGCAGTGGCGGATGAGGGCGGTCTTCTCCGCTTCCGGGCCCACCATGTTGCCGGGGGTGTCGATGAGCGACAGGATGGGGATGTCGAAGGCGTCGCAAAGCTGCATGAAGCGGGCCGCCTTGTCTGCGCCTTCGGAGTCCACGGCGCCGCCGGTGGGAGAGTTGGAGTTGTTGGCGATCACGCCCACCGGGCGGCCTTCGATGCGGATGAAGGCTGTGACCATCGACAGGCCGAACTTGGGGCGCAGTTCGAGCATGGAGCCGACATCGCCCAAGGTCTCGATGATGCTGCGAATGTTGTAAACGGCGCGGCGGTTTTCCGGCACCACATGGCGCAGGGCGCGCTGGTCGTGGGCGTTCCACTCCTGCACACGGCCCTGGAAGAACGAGAGGTAGTGCCTGGCGACGGCGGTTGCCTCCTCCTCATCTTCCACGAGGATGTCGATGACGCCGTTCGGCTGCTGGATTTCGATGGGACCGACTTCGCTCGGAGCATAGGCGCCGAGGCCGCCGCCTTCGATCACCGCCGGGCCGCCGATGCCGAGGCTGGAGTCCTTGGTGGCGATGATGACATCGCAGGCGCCGAGGAGCACGACGTTGCCGGCGAAGCAATAGCCGGAGTTGACGCCGACGATGGGCACGAGGCCGGAGAGCTTGCCGAGTTCCCGCCAGGTGCGAACCTGGAGGCCGCCGACGGAGCCCGCCTGCGGGCCGCCGCCGCTGCGCGGGCCGCCGTGGGTTCTGCCGCCGCCGCCTTCGGTGTAGAGCACCACCGGCAGCTTGTACTTGCGGGCGATGCCGAACATGCGGTCTTGCTTCTGGTGGTTCTTGCCGCCCTGGGTGCCGGCGAGCACGGTGTAGTCGTAGGACATGGCCACGCAGCGGGCGTTTTCCTCTCCCACGAGGTCGCCGTTGACGCGGCCGACGCCCATCACCATCGCGTCCGCCGCGGTCTTGATGACGCGCTCTTCGAGCTCCTCGAAGGTGTCGGTGCGGTAACGCGTGGCGGTGACGAGGGGGCTGAACTCGAAGAACGAGCCTTCGTCGCAGAGATCGTGGATGTTCTCGCGCGCGGTGCGCTTGCCGGCGTCGTGGCGCTTGGCGGTGGCTTCGCTGCGCGCTTCGTCGGTGGTGAGTTCGTGGAAATGCTGCACTTCGGCCACGTCGGGGCGGATGGCGTCGAGGTCTATGGTCTCGCCGGTGTCGAATTCGCCCTCTATGTCTTGCGGCTCGATGAAGAGGATCGGGGTGTCTTCGAAGATGGTGTCGCCGACTTCGAGGGCGATTTCGCGGACGATGCCGGGGCTCTCGGCGGCAATGACGTGCTCCATCTTCAGCGCTTCGAGCACGGCGACGGGTTGGCGCCTTTGCACGGAGTCGCCCACGGCTACCTTGAGTTCGATGACCATGCCTTGGAGGGGCGCGGATACGGGTGTGGTGCCGGCTGGACCGATGGCGTGGGGTGGCGCTTGGATCGGGGCTCGTGCGGCTGCGGCGGCGGGGCCTTTCAGCGCCAGCACGGCGAGAGGGTCGTCGGGATCGACATCGGTTCCCGCTTTCTGGACGGTGGATTCGGGTTGGAAGTAGCGCGGCTCGGCGCCGTCGATGGCGAGCAGGTCCGCCGCGTGTTCCTCCACGAAGCGGGTATGAATGCCACCGTCCGCGAACGGCGCGGTGTCGAGAAGGGCGGCTAGGAAGCCGGTGTTGCTGCGGGCGCCTTCGATCTTGAACTCGGAAAGTGCGCGCCCCGTCTTGCGCAAGGCCGCGGGCAGGTCGTGGGCGTGGCCGATGACCTTGGCGAGGAGCGAATCGTAGTGCGGGCTGGTGGCGTAGCCGGTGTAGCCGAAGCCATCGACGCGGATGCCGGGGCCGGCCGGCGGTTCGTAGGCGGTGAGCACGCCACCGCCGGGGCGGGACTGGCCGTCTTCGGTCATGGTTTCGAGATTGACGCGGGCCTGCACCGCCACGCCCCTGGGGGCAGGGATGGCGGATTGCGTGAGGCCAAGCTCGCGCAGGGTTGCGCCGGAGGCGATCTGCAACTGGATGGCTACCAGATCGAGTCCCGTCACTTCCTCCGTGACGGTGTGCTCCACTTGCAGGCGGGCGTTTGCCTCCATGAACACGAAACGTCCGTCGGTGCGGCCATCGACCAGGAACTCGATGGTGCCGACGCCGCGGTACGAAGCTGCCGATGCGATGCGGGTCGCGGCCTCGAGCATGGCTTCGCGCATGTCTTCGGCAAGAGCAAACGTCGGGGCGATCTCGATCAGCTTCTGCCGCTGGCGTTGCAGACTGCATTCGCGATCCCACAGATGGCTGACGGCGCCGGCGCCATCGCCAACGATCTGCACTTCTACGTGACGGGCGTGGGGGAGCAGTTCCTCGACGTAGAGGTCGCCGGAGCCGAAGGCTTGCGCGGCTTCTGAGTTCGCGCGGGCGAATGCCTCTTCCAGCTCGCCGATATCCGTGACAGGGCGCATCCCGCGACCGCCACCACCGGCAATCGCCTTCAGCATCACGGCCCCGTCGGCTCCGAGTGCCTCGAAGAAACCCTTCGCTTCGGCCAGCGTCACTGCACGGCTGATTCCCGGCAGCACGGGGACGTCCGAGCTCTCCGCCAAGGCCCGAGCCTGCGCCTTGTCCCCGAACCGCCGCAACGTCGCTGGTGTGGGGCCCACGAAAGCGAGCCCAGCATCCTCGCAAGCCTCAGCGAACTCCGCACTCTCGCTAAGAAACCCATACCCCGGATGAACCGCCGCACAGCCCGCTTCCTTGGCAAGCGTGACAAGCCGCTCGCTATCCAAATAGGCCGCAACCCCAGCCGCACCCAAGTCCAAGGCCCGATCCGCATGACGTGTATGCAGCGACAAGGCGTCGTCCTCGGAAAAGACGGCCACCGTCTCGACCCCGAGATCCGCCGCCGACCGAGCGATGCGGATGGCGATTTCGCCACGATTGGCAATCAACAAACTGTGCAGCATTTGGAAACCTTTGACCTAGTTGCTAGCAGCCCCACGTGCCTTCGGCAGGGATCGCATTCTGCCCTACGGCACGTAGCCGCGAGCGAATGCGAGCCCGAAGCGAGCAGTTGCGAAGCCGCCGCGCCCGTCCCCCCACTTCCTTGCTAAGCGCACTTTCCTATCACTCCCCCCTCGAGGGGGAGTCGAGAAAAGCGTCCCCGCTTTTCTCGGAGGGGGGGCCGCCGACCCAACCGCCCGTACACCACAATCCCCGAACGAAGCCCCCACTTTCCCTCCCTCCAACGGCCCGTCATCCCCGTCCTGCACGGAGGCCCGAGAGGGTGGCGGTGGGCGTTATGGCTTCGGGGTCCACCTTGAGGTGGAGCAGGGCTGGCTTGTTGGCGGCGCGAGCGCGAGCGAATGCAGCGGCGAACTCGGCGTTGGTTTGCACGCGTTCGCCATGGGCACCGTGCGCTTCGGCGAGGGCCGCGAAGTCGGGGTTGGCGATGTCGGTGGCGTGGACGCGGCCCGGAAAGTTTCGCTCCTGATGCATGCGGATCGTGCCGTACATGCCGTTGTCCACGACGAGGATCACCACGGCGGCATCCGCTTGCACGGCGGTGGCGAGTTCCTGGCCGGTCATTTGGAAGCAGCCGTCGCCGGCGAAGCAGACGACGGTGCTTGTGGGATGCCGCAGCTTGGCGGCGATGGCGGCGGGCAGGCCGTAGCCCATCGAACCGGAAGTGGGTGCCACCTGGGTGCCGAAACGGCGGAAGCGGTGGAAGCGATGCAACCAGCCGGAGTAGTTGCCGGCGCCGTTGGTGAGGATGGCGTCGGGTTCGAGCGCCTCGCGCAGCACTTGCATGACGTGGGACATGGTCAGAGCCCCGGGTGCCGGATGGGGCAGCTTCGACCACTCGAGATAGGCGTTGTGCAGGCCTTGGATGTACGCGGCGCGTTTGCCGTGCGCCTTTGACGCGGCAAGGAACGGCAGCGGCCGGGCGTGAATGCCGAGCACGTTCGGATGCACTCGGCCGGGCTCGCCTGTGTCGGCGTGGACATGGACCACCGGGGTCCCGGCCTTCGGCAACTGATAGGACTGGCTTGGAATCTCGGAGAAACGGGTACCGAGCAGGAGCAAGAGGTCCGTCTCCTCGATGGCATGGCGCAGGGCTGGATTCATGCCGATGCCCACGTCGCCAGCGTAGTGGGGATGCTCGTGGACGAACAGTTGCTGGCGCCGGAAGGCGCAGGCCACCGGCACACCCGCGGTCTCGGCAAAGGTGGCGAGGCTCGCCGCGGCCGTGGCATTCCAGGTTGAACCGCCGACGATGACGAAGGGCCTCTGAGCGGCATTCAGGAGGCGGTCGCATTCGCGCATGGCGACCGCGTCGGGCGTTTCGTCCGCGGGCTCGATGCGTGGTGGTGCCGGCATGTCGCAGGGATCAGCCAGCATGTCTTCTGGGAGGGCGACTACCGTAGGGCCGGGTCGATCGGCGAGGGCGGCATGGAACGCGTCGGCAACCACGGCCGGAATGCGACCACCGTCCGACACTTCGGCGACGAACTTCGCCATGCCGCCGTAGAAGGCGGGGAAGTCGAGCTCTTGGAACGCATCCCGTCCACGGGCCGCGCGTTCGACCTGGCCGGCAAAGAGCACGAGCGGCGTGGAGTCCTGCTGCGCGACGTGGACGCCGGAGCTGGCGTTGGTGGCGCCGGGGCCGCGGGTGACGAAGACGACGCCGGGACGGCCCGTGAGCTTGGCGTCCGCCTCCGCCATCATGGCAGCGCCGCCCTCTTGGCGCGCCACCACCGTGTCGATGGCGGAGTCGCGCAAGGCATCGAGCACCGCGAGATAACTCTCCCCCGGCACGCAGAAGACCCGATCGACACCTTGCTTTTCAAGCGCGTCCACGAGGGCTTGGGCAGCGGTTCTGGCAACCATGTGTTCCTCTTTTTGCTCGAGCTTGATGCGACGCGGTCCCCAACGGAGAGGCACCGCAATCCACGGAGTTTCACTTCAGGGGCACGTTATCAGCGAAACGCGACATTCCGCTTCGTCCAAATCAAGGCAAAATCGCACGCTTCATTCAGGCCAATGGCTGCCAGTCAAGGAGAACCACGTGAAAGTAGCGTTGCAGGGTCGAGCCCAGGGGGCGCAAAAGGAGCTGTACGAGAAGGCCGGGATCGACATCATCGAGGGCGGGTGCCGCACCGAGGACGAGATGATCGAGCTCATCGGCGATGCCGACGGCGCGCAGGTGGGCATCATGCCGCTGACCTCGCGGCGGGTGATGGAGTCGTGCGCAAAGCTGAAGGTGGTGAGCAGGTTCGGCGTCGGCGTCGATTCCATCGACATCGACGCCGCCACCGAACTCGGCGTGATGGTGTGCAACGTGCCGGGCTCCAACACGACGGAAGTGGCGGACCACGCCATGTCGCTGATGCTGTCGCTCACGAGGCGCATCTACGACGCCATCCGCACGACGCGGGAAGGAGCGTGGGCCGACAATCCGAGCGCCATCGGCGAATACGCCCCCTCCATGCGCCGCCTCGCCGGGCATACGGTGGGGATCGTCGGCTTCGGCAACATCGGGCGGGCGTTCGCCACTCGCGTGCGGGGCTTCGGCGTCAGCCGCATCCTCGCCTACGATCCCTACGTCAACCAGCTTGCGGCGGATCTCTATGGCGTGACGCTGGTGGACTTCGACACCTTGGCGGCCGAGGCGGATTGCATCAGCGTCCACTGTTCGGCCACGGACGAGTCGAAGTATCTGTTCAATGCCGACACGTTTCGTCGCATGAAGCCGACGGCATTGCTGGTGAACACGGCGCGGGGGCCGATCGTCGATGGCGAGGCCTTGGCCGATGCCCTCGAAGCCGGCGAGATCGAAGCCGCGGCGCTCGACGTGACGGAAGTGGAACCGCTGCCGTCTGACAACCGCCTGCTCAGCATCCCCAACTGCTACGTTACGCCGCACATCGCCGCCATCTCGGCGGTGTTCCGGACCGAGACCGCAGTGATGCAGGCGGATAACATCATCCGCATCCTCACCGGCGAAAAGCCGCACGGGCTCGCGAACCCGGAGGTGATTAAGACGGTAGCCATCATGCGGCACACGGACCCAGGCCGCTGGGCGGGGATTCCGGACTTCTCGACGGCCTTGCAGGTGTAGGGAGCGGTTTCGTCCAATTCACTGGGCCAGCGCGGCCCTGCCTCGGACCGACGGACATGCCGTAGGGGCGACCCTTGTGGTCGCCCGTGTCAGGGCAATCCGATCGTTCGAGGCGCGAACACGGGCGAGGAAGCCTCGCCCCGTACGAGGCCGACTCGCGCAGCCGCTCAATGCTCCATCACCGCGCCGCCGTCTTGGTTGATGGATTGGCCGTGGATCCAAGAGGCGGCCTCCGTGCATAGGTAGGCGATGAAGTCGCCCACTTCGTCGTCGCTGCCCCAGCGACTGACGGGGTCGCCAGGATGGGTGCGTTCGGGGCGGTTGTCGGGGCTGACATCGTCCATGCGAGAGGTGGCGACGGCGCCGGGGCAAACGCAGTTGACGTTGACGCCCTTGGGGCCGAACTCCCGCGCCATGGATTGGGTCATGCCGATCATGGCGAAGTTGGCGGCGTTGTAGGCGAGGGTGTTGGGGCTGCCGCGCTTGCCGGCCACGGAAGCGATGTTGACGATCTTGCCGCCCTCGCCTTGGGCGTAGATGTGGCGGATCACGGCTTGGGTGCACAGGAACGAGCCGCGCACCTTCACGTCCACCACGCGCTGGAAAAGGCCGGGATCGAGTTCCTGCACTGGCGTGCGGTCCTCGCCGCGGGCGATGGCGGCGTTGTTGATGAGGATGTCGATGCGGCCGAGTTCGCTAACGATGCGCGCAACGGCGGCGTCCGTTTGCTCTTGGTCGGAGACATCGAACCGCAACGCAAGCGCCTTCGATCCTTCCGCGACAATCGCCTCGGCAACGCTGTCCACGTCGCGCCAGCCCACCGCCTTCTCGTCCTCGGGGAAGGTGGCGGGGTCGCGCCCGGTGCCGCTCACGGCGACATCCGCACCGAGCCGCGCCAATGCCACTGCCGCGGCCCGACCGATGCCACGCAAGCGTCCTGCGCCGGTGACCATTGCCACCTTGCCTGCCAGTTCCCGGTTCCCGTTCGCCGTCATGTTCCTTTCCCCCGTGGGCCTCAATTGCCGGGCAAGATGGTAACGGTCCCTGTGGTGTTTCACTTTGACTGGCACAGCACCTGGCGCGCCGCTCTGGAGGGAGGGCGTCTCGCCCTCCACCGCGCCCGCTAGGGCGCGCATCCTTCCGGGGCGCACGTGTTCTGCGCGCCTTGTGGCGCGATGGAGGGCGAGACGCCCTCCCTCCAGAGGGGTGCCGGGAGCTAGTCGAACAGCTGGAAGGTCAACAGAGACCACCACAGTTCCCGCCCCATCGCTTCTGGTAGGCTCCGAGCCGTCAGCAACTCGCACAAGGCGGTAGATGATGTTGGGACCCGGCGACGCCGCGCCCTCCTTTAAGCTCAGAAGTCATGCGGGGGAGACCATTTCCTCGGACGATCTCAAGGGCAGTTGGGTGGTGCTGCACACGTTTCCGTTTGCGTTCACCGGTGGGTGAAGCAACCAAACCTCCACTTTCAACCGTGCGTTGAAGCAGTTTCAGGAAGCAGGTGCCACGCTCCTCGGCATGAGCGTTGACACCACCTTCTCCCTCAATGCCTGGTCCACGGGGATGGGCGGCATTCGCCATCCGCTGTTGTCGGACTTCTGGCCCCACGGCGCGGTGGCTGAGGCCTTCGGCATCTTTGCGGACGGGCCGGGGATGGTGCAGCGAACGCTCATCATCATCGACCCGGACGGCGTGATTCGGCACAGCGAGGCGCACACCTCGACGCTACCGGATCCCGACGTTGCGCTCGGCAAGCTGGGCGAACTCAAGGGTTGAACACGACGGCGCGACAAGACGCCTATCCGGACCTCGGTCGGGACCTTCGCTTCTTCCCGCTCGGCGTGGAGGAACCGAAGGTTCTGACGCGGGCGGAGATCGACACCTACAACAAACGGGGCTACCTGTTCGGGTTCGATGTCTTCGACGAGGCCGAGATCGGCGAAATCCGTAGCTATTTCGACGGCCTCCTGGCGGATGCCCTCGCCAGCGGCTGGGGCAGCTACGAGATCACTAACTGGCACAAGACCTGCCGCGGCGTGTGGGACATCGTCACCCATCCGAAGCTGGTGGCCTTCGCTGCCGACATGCTCGGCGAGACGGTGATCTGCCGCCATAGCCACTTCTTCTGCAAGCTGCCGGGGGACGGCAAGCGGGTGAGCTGGCATCAGGACGCTTCCTATTGGCCGCTGTCGCCGAGCCGAGTCGTCAGCATTTGGCTCGCCATCGACGACGCTACCGAAGCGAACGGCGCCATGCAGGTGATCCCCCGTTCGCACATCGATGCGCAGGTGCCGTTCTTCGATTCGGACGCGAGCGAGAACAACGTGCTCGGGCAGACGGTGCGGGATCCGGCGAGCCACGGCGACGCTCCGGTGTCGCTGGCGATGAAGGCGGGACAGATTTCGCTGCACAGCGACTGGCTCTTGCATTCCTCCGAGCCGAACCGTTCCGCCGAGCGACGCTGTGGACTGGCACTGCGCTACCTCAGCGCCGACGTGCGCGCCTTCAACGGCTGGAACGCCCACTCGGTCATCTGCCAAGGCAGCGACCCAAGCGGGCACTGGGCCAACCATCCCAGACCCGACGGGGAGACCATTCCGGCTCGGCCGTGACCCGCGCGCTGCTTGATGGCGGGTGTGGCGCGGGTGTAGGGTCGGGGCCAGCAGTTCGCGCCAGCGAACTACGGACGCGCCCGAAGGGTGCGCGGACGTGCCCGCAAGGGCACGCGGACGCACCGTAAGGCGCGCCTGCACCGGGCAACCGCTTTCGGGGGAGGTGGTCATGGAGCTTCGGTCACTTGGCGCATTGGCTGCGCTGCTCATGGTCGGCGGCGCGCTGGCCGCCGACATCCCGCGTACAAAGGACGGCAAGCCCGACTTCTCGGGCACCTACGACATCACCACGCTCACGCCCTTCAGTCGGGCACCGGAACTTGGCGAACGCAAGACGTTCACCGCCGAGGAAGTCGCAGAGCGGCGCCAGCGCGCGCATTCGCAGTTGGAACAGGCCGCGGCACCGCTCGACCCGGATCGCGAGGTGCTTGCGGCGCCGGAGGGGCAGGCGCGGGACCGGGGCGTAGACGTCTCGGGCGACTTCACCCCGGGCAGCTACGACTTTCACTGGTTCGACTGCGGCGGCATTTACTGCGACCTCTATCAGGTGGATGGCGAGTACCGCACGTCGATCCTCATCGACCCGCCCAATGGCCGGATGCCGCCGCAATCGGAAGCCGGCAAGGCCCGTCAGGCGACGCTCCGGCCCTACTACAAGCCGAAGTACCCCGGCGAGGCGTGGTGGCTCGCCGACGGCAGCGACCCCTACGACAACCCCGAAGGGCAGTCCATCGGCGACCGCTGCATCTACATGTCGATCACGGTGCCGATGCGGCCGGTGGTGTACAACAACATCAAGACCATCGTCCAGACCGACGACCATGTGCTCATCATGGTGGAGTGGATGCACTGGCCGCGGGTGATTCGGCTCGGCTCCGAGCACCTGCCGGAAGAGATGACCTCGTATGGCGGCGATTCCATCGGCTGGTGGGAGGGCGACACGCTGGTGGTCGAGACCACCAACTTCAAGGACTTCATGTCGCCACATCCAGCGCGCCCGGACCTGCGCATCATCGAGCGGTTCAGCCCCAACGCCGATGGCGGCTTGCTCTACAACTTCACCGTCCACGACCCGGACTACACGATGCCCTACACCGGCGAATACCCGTGGACCCGCACGGACAAGCTCATGTATGAGTACGCCTGCCACGAGGGCAACTATTCGATGGCGAACACGCTGCGCGGCGCCCGGGTGCTGGAGCGCAAGTGGATGGAGCAGCAAAGCGCTGCGGAGGGCACGGAATGAGGGCGCTACGAGTTCGCGCAGCGAACTGCCGACGCGCCCGCAAGTGCGCGCTGGCCGCCATCTCGGGACTTCTCTTTGCCGTTGCGGCCGGGGCCGATGAAGGCTGGACGGCCCCGCGCGGCCCTGGCGGCGTGCATCCGGACCTGAACGGCGTTTGGCAGGCCGTGAACGAGGCGCATTGGGACATCGAGCGACATGTGGCAAGGGCGTCGGTGCAGCTTCGCGAGGGGCCGATGGGGCCGGTGCCGGCCATCGCGACCCTGCGCATGGGTGCGACCCTGGCGGTGCCGCCGAGCCTCGGTGTCGTGGCTGGTGGCAAGCTGCCGTACCGCCCGGAGGCGCTCGCGAAACGTGACGCCAACCGCGCCCGCTGGAGCGAGCTGGACCCGGAAGTGAAGTGCTATCTGCCGGGCATTCCGCGTGCCAATTACCTGCCGCACCCCTTCCAGATCTTCCAGGGCGCGAGCAATATCGAGTTCGTCTATCAGTTCGCTGGCGCCAACCGCAACATTCTCACGTACGACCCGGGGCCGGCGCCAGCCGACTCGTGGATGGGCCAGTCGGTGGCGTCTTGGCATGGCGACACGCTGGTGATCGAGGTGACGGCGCAGAACGCAGACACTTGGTTCGACCGTGCCGGCAACCATCACAGCGCCGCCATGACGGTGGTGGAGCGCTTCACGCCGATGGGTCCGAACCACTTGCACTACGAAGCCACCATCGACGATGCAGAAACATTCACGCGGCCGTGGACGATGGCGATGCCGCTCTACCGCCGCATGGAACCGAACGCCATGCTGCTCGACTTCAAGTGCGTCGAGTTCGTCGAGGAACTGCTGTACGGCGAGCTCCGGCGACACCCGTTGCCGCGGTAGCCCGAACCAACCAACGCGGCTCGTGTGCCGCCCGCGGAGGAGCGCTTCCATGAGATTCACCGTCGCTACACTCTTTGCCGCGTTCACCGCCCTCGCGCCGAGCGCGAGCGCTCATCACGCCTTCGGCGCCGAGTTCGACCCGAACCTACCGCTGCAACTGCGGGGGCCCATCGTTCGCATCGAGTGGGTGAACCCGCACGCCTGGTTCCACGTCGAGCACACCAATGCCGACGGCACCAAGACGGTGTGGATGGTGGAGGCCGGCACGCCCAATACGCTGTTCCGGCGTGGCATAACGCGCACGACGGTGCCGGTCGGCACCGAGGTCATCATCGACGGCTTTCAGGCCAAGGACGGCACCGAACGGGCGAACGGCCGGCGCATGACGCTCACGGACGGTTCGACACTGTTCATGGGTTCGAGCGGCACCGGGGCGCCGGCGGACGGTGCCGACCCAACGGAACAACGTTGAACGCGCGGAGGCTGCTAGCCGTAGTTGCGAGCGAATGCGAGCACGAAGGCCAGCAGTTCGCGCCAGCGAACTGCCGACGCGCCCTTCAGGGCGCGCTGGCGCGCCGTTAGGCGCGCAGACGGCAGCTCACCATAGATGCGCCTCTCGGCGCATGGGAAGGCAGAATGCCTTCCCTCCGAAGGCCTGCCCCCATTCCCCCTGCCGCGTCGCACTTGCCGGCATTGCGCTTGCCGCGGCGTCGCTCCTCACCGCTTGCGCTCCGCCTGAGGACCGGGTCGGCGACTGGCGCCACCACGGCAGCGACCTTGCCTCCTCCAAATACTCCCCACTCGACCAGATCAATGCCGCGAACTTCGGCGATCTCGAAGTCGCGTGGCGCTGGGAGTCCGCAGACCGGCGCCTTGGCGATGTCTATGACACCGGCAACTACACGGCGACGCCGCTGATGGTGGATGGCCGCGTGTATGCGGTCACCTCGCACGGGCAAGTCGCGGCGCTGGATGCCGGCACCGGCGAGCAGCTCTGGCTCTACGACCCGAGGAGTTGGGAGCGGGAGTTGCCGACGCAGCTTCCGCGTCGCACCCGCGGCATCGAGTACTGGAGCGACGGCGAGGCGGCGCGCATCCTGCTCGCGACGATGGGCAAGCAGCTCGTCTCCATCGATGTCGCCACCGGCCGGCCAGACCCTGCCTTCGGCGCGGGCGGCATGGTGGACTTGACCGCCGACTTGGGTGTGGACGACCGTGTGATGGCGCACATCTCGCACAGCGCGCCGCCCATCGTGGTACGCGACACCGTGGTCGTCGGCTCGAAGATTCACGATTACGTGTCCGAGAACCGGAACCCGCCGGGCCACATCCGCGCCTACGACGTCCGCACCGGCGCCCTCAAGTGGCGCTTCCACACCATCCCGCAGGAGGGGGAGGCGTTCACCGAAACCTGGGAGAACGACTCGTGGCGCGTGCAGGGCAACACCAATGCCTGGACCATGCTGGCGGCGGACGAGGAACTCGGCTACGTCTATCTGCCGCTCTCCACGCCCACCAACGACTACTACGGCGGCGAGCGTCTTGGCGACAACCTGTTCGCCGAGAGCCTGGTTTGCGTCGATGTCGAGACCGGCAAGCGGGTGTGGCACTTCCAGACCGTGCATCACGGCATCTGGGACTACGATATCGCCTCGGCGCCGAATCTGGTGGACATCGTCGTAGACGGCCAGCCCATCAAGGCGGTGGCCCAGGCTTCGAAGACTGCCTTCACCTACGTCTTCGACCGGGCGACGGGGGAGCCGGTGTGGCCCATCGAGGAACGTCCCGTGCCGCCGAGCACGGTGCCGGGCGAGCGTCTGGCGCCGACGCAGCCGTTCCCCACCAAGCCGCCGCCCTTCGACCGGCAGGGGGTGAGTGAGGACGATCTCATCGACTTCACGCCAGAGCTGGCTGAGGAGGCGAGGCGCATTGCCGCGAACTTCCGCTTGGGGCCGCTGTTCGAGCCGATCATCGTCGAGGGCGAGGGTGGCAAGCTGGGCACGCTGGTCGTTCCCGGCGCTGGCGGCGGCGCCAGCTTCCCGGGCGCCTCGTTCGACCCGGACACGGGCATCCTCTACGTCGATTCGTTCACCCTGCCCACCGGCATGGCCTTGGTGGAGACAGCCACCAACGTCACGCAGAGCCAGCCGGAGCCGGGAACTTCCGATTTCCGCTACGAGATCAAGTATCAGCCAGCGATCGGTCCCGAGGGCCTGCCGCTGGTCAAGCCTCCCTACCGACGCCTAACCGCCATCGATCTCAACACCGGCGAGCATGTCTTTCAGGTGGCGCAGGGGCCCGGTCCGCGCAGCCATCCCGCCATCGCCCACCTGAATCTCGGCGCGCTCGGCTCCCGGCACTCCGCCGGTGCCGTGGCGGAAGGCGGCATCCTGGTGACCAAGACCCTGTTGATCGACTTCCTGCCGACGATGGACGAACTCGGCGACCGCGTGCCGAACGGTGGCCACCTCAGGGCGCTCGACAAGGGCACTGGGGCCGTGCTCGCCGAGGTTGCCTTGGAACGCAGTTTGCACGGGGCGCCGATGACCTATTGGCATGACGGCCGGCAATACATCGCCGTGGCGGGCGGTGGCGGCGCCGAGAAGTCGGAACTGGTCGCTCTTGCGTTGCCGCACGCGGGCCCTTGAGCGGCTTCTAGGAGCTTGCGCCGTAGAAAGCCATGTAGTGGCCTTCTGCGGTGCGAGGTCGTAGGGAGGTGGGGGCTGGGGCCAGACGCCGAGCGCTAGCGAGGGGTTTGGCGGCGCTGGCGCCAAGCCTGTGGCCATGGCTCGTAGCGGCGACCGGTCTTGCCGTTGTCTCTTGCACGCCTGAGACGCCCGACACGGACTGGCCAACGTATCTCGGTGATGCGGGACGAGGTCACTACAGCGAGCTGACCGAGATCGACCCCACCAATGTCGCCCGGCTCTCGGTGGCTTGGCGCTATGACGCCGGCGAGTTGCAGCCAGGGGTTTCGGTGATGGACACGAGCCCGCTGGTTGTCGGCGGCGTGCTGTTCGGCCTGTCGCCCACCCTCGACGCCTTCGCCCTCGATGCGGCGACCGGCGTGGAGCTATGGCGTTCGGCAGCCCCGGGCGGGGCGGACGCGGCTATCGAGCACAACCAGAGAGGGATGCTGTGGTGGGCTGGTGCGGCAGATGCTGGCGACATGGAAGCGGGGCTCTACTACGTTGCCGGTACCCGCCTCGTCGCCCTCGATCCTCGCACCGGCAAGGCGCGTACGGGGTTCGGCGTCGAGGGCGAGCTTGATCTAGCGACTATTGCTCCCGCCGGCGTTGCGAAGGCCGCGGGTCCAGGGCTCGTCGTGGACGAGGGCATCCTCCTCGCCCTGAAGGGAACGAAGGCCACCGGCTGCGGTGCCGTCGTTGCCGTCAACGCCAGCGACGGCGGCCTCGCGTGGCGTGCCGACCTCTGTGAGCTATCGGCCGGCAACCCCTCGACGGCCATGGCATTCGATGCAAGCCGCGGCCTCGTGTTCGTGCCGGCGGAGGCGGGCGGCGTCACCCCGGCAACGCCGGCGGCGCCCGTGTCCGGCTCGCTGCTGGCGCTGGACGCGGCGACGGGGGAGATGCGCTGGCGACAGTCCATCTACCGCCGGGAGTCGTGGCCGGGACGGCTTGCGTCACCACCGGTGCTGGTCCGGGTTCCGCTTGGTGAACGGGACGTTGATGCCGTCGCACTCGCTACCCGCCGGGGCCACCTCCTCCTGTTTGACGCCGGCAGCGGCGCTCCGCTGCATCCGACGGTGGAGCAGCACGGTGAAGCGGTCTCGGCGCTGACGCTCGTGCGCCAGAGTTTTGTGCCAAGCGAACGTCCTGCCGCCGCGGTGCTGGCGGAGCGAGTGGCGCGGCTGCAAGCCACGCCTTGGACGCCGCCCACCATGACGGGCACGCTCCTGTTCCCTGGCGTCAGGGCCGGTGCCGGATGGGGTGGTGCCGCCTTCGACCCTACCTCGCAGCGACTGATCCTGAACGTGGAGGAAAGCGCCAGCGTTCTGCGCCTGATCGAGGTGCCGGCAGGGTTCAGCGAGCGGAACGTGTATTTCGCCCACTGCGCGCGCTGTCACGGTGCCGACCGCAAGGGCCTCTACCAGGGCCGTGCCGACCGTTACGGTGCCGGGGGGCCGAGCCTCGTCGGCGTCGGGGAACGGATGTCGGAACGGAACATCCACACCGTCATCGCCCGGGGTCGCGGCACCATGCCGGGGTTCGACCAACTGCCGGAACTCGAACGCATCGCCTTGGTGAACTACCTGCGTGAGCCTCCAGACGACTTCAGCCGCGACGATCGCACCTCCGAGCGAAGCTTCCTGGTGGCGGAACCGGTGACGCTGCGCGATGCCGAGCGCCTGCCCGGCAACGCGCCGCCCTGGGGATCGCTCATGGCCTTCGACCTCGGTGCCGGCGAGCCGGCTTGGCAGGTGCCGCTTGGCGAGTACCTGTCGCGTCCGGGCCTCGACTTCGGTGCAGAGAACACCGGTGGTGCGGTCGTCACCGCCGCGGGCCTTGTGTTCATCGCCGCGACGCCGGACATGAAGATGCGTGCCTTCGACGCTTCGGACGGCTCGCTGCTATGGGAATCGGAACTCTCCGCCGGCGGCTTCGGCACACCGGCGGTGTACGCCGCCGGCGGGCGTCAGTTCGTCGCCATCGCCGCCGGAGGTGGCCGCTTGGGCCCGCCGTCAGGTTCCGAGTACATCGCCTTCGCTCTGCCGGATTAGCCCTACGGGGGCGCTCGCATTGGCCTGCCGGGAGGAGGCACGCCCATGGTGCGGGCGCGAAAGGCGGCTACGATGTCAGGCTCAATCAAGCCAGAGACGTGCAGCCTTGACACCCATCAACCTCTACGGCTCGCCGATGTCCCTCTACACGGGCAGGGCGCGAAGCTATCTCATCAAGGCAGGACTCGCTTACCGCGAAGTGCCGACGACTTCCGCGCATTTTCGGGAGACGGTGTTGCCGAAGGCTGGCGGGCGGCGGAGCTTGCCGACGGTGGAACTGCCGGACGGCACGGTCATCCGCGACGGCGTGGCGATTGTCGATCACTTCGAGGCCGAGAGTGGGCATGCCTTCTCGCCGGCGTCACCCAACCAGCGGATCGTCAGCCGCCTGTTCGACGCCATCGGCGCCGAGGGGCTGCTGCGACCGGCCATGTACTACCGCTGGAACTTCCCCGAGCAGCGGGATTTCCTGCATTTCCACTTCGAGACCATCTTTCCGCCGGGCGGGACGCCCTCGGCCGAGAAGCGGATGCGCATGATCCGAGAGATCGTGAACCCTAGCTGGGGCGTAGTGCCGGAGGTGATTGGCACCATCGAAGAGCTTTACGAGGGGCTGCTCGACCGGCTGCATGCCCACTTCGGGCAGTTCCCCTATCTCTTGGGGGGACGGCCCTGCATTGGCGACTTCGGGATGATGGCACCGCTATACGGTCACTTGGGCCGCGACCCCCACCCGCGCACGCTGATGCAAACGCGCGCTTGGCACACGTTTCGGTGGGTGGAACGGATGAATCGCCCGGAACCGGACATCGGCGAGTTCGAGGACCAGAGCACGGACTATCTGCCGGGCGACCGCGTCCCGGACACGCTGATCGAGGTGCTGCGCCATCTGGCCATCGACTACGTTCCGGAAACCCGAGGCGCATGCGAGTTCATCAACGAATGGCTTGGGGAGAATCGGGACATGCCGCCCGGCACCACCGCCGAACGCGGCGTCGGCACCGCCAGCTTCGACCTGGTCGGCACCCGCATCGACGTGCTCGCGCAACCCTTCCGGTTCCACGTCTTGAGCCGCGTGCAGGAGGAGTTCGAGGCGCTCGCAGAACCCGACCGCAGCGAAGTACATGCCCTGCTGACCGCCTGCAACATGGTGGAGCTACTCGAACTGAAGCTGACCCGCGCCATCGGCCGCAAGAACAACCTGGAGGTTTGGTTGTAGGGAGCGACCTTCGCGCCGTCGCTAGCAGGCTGTCGGACTTTGCCGCGTAGCGGCGAAGTGCGAAGGCTGCTAGCCGTAGATGCGAGCGAACGCGAGCACGAAGGCCAGCAGTTCGCGCCAGCGAACTGCCGACGCGCCCTTCAGGGCGCGCTAGCTTCGATACTCGGCGTTAATGCGGACGTATTCGTAGGAAAGGTCCGAGGTCCAGATGGTTTCGCTCGCTTGGCCGCGGCCTAGGTGGACGCGCACGGTGAACTCGTCCTTCGCCATCACGGCGGCGGCTTGCTCTTCGACGTAGTCGTCGGCCACCAGTCCGTTTCTTGCCACGGGCACATCGTCGAGGTCGAGGTTGACCCGGTCTGGGTCCAAGTCTTCCATGTTGGCGCGACCGATGGCCATGCAGAAGCGGCCCCAGTTGGGGTCGCCGGCGAAGATGGCGGTCTTCACCAAGGGGGAGTGGGCGATGGTGTAGGCGACTTCGAGGCATTCGGCGGCGGTCCTGCCGCCATCGACGACGATGGTGACGAACTTGGTTGCACCCTCGCCGTCGCGGACGGTGCGCTCGGCGAGTTCCACCACCAGGGTCGTAAGGAGTTCCCGCAGGTCCGCATAGGCATCGCTTTGGGGGGCGTCGATGGTGGGCCCCGCGCGTCCGCTTGCCATGACGACGAAGGAGTCGTTGGTGGAGGTGTCGCCGTCGATGGTGAGGCGGTTGAAGCTGCGATCGGCGAGCTCTCGGGCGAGGCTCGTGGCGGCGGCTGGGGAGAGCGTCGCGTCGGTGCCTAGGAAGGCGAGCATGGTTGCCATGTCCGGACGGATCATGCCGGAGCCTTTGACCATGCCGGTGGCAGAGACCAGAGTGCCCTGCACGCGGCCTTTGACGGACACGGCCTTGGGTGCGGTGTCGGTGGTCATGATGGCGCGGGCGGCGGCTTCCCAACCATTGGCGGAGCGAGCGGCCAGGGCGGCGTCGATGCCCTGGCGCATGGCAGCCATGTTGAGGAACTCGCCGATGACGCCGGTGGAGAACGGCAG
This sequence comes from Gammaproteobacteria bacterium, assembly GCA_028824555.1. Taxonomy (GTDB): domain Bacteria; phylum Pseudomonadota; class Gammaproteobacteria; order Pseudomonadales; family Azotimanducaceae; genus VXYL01. The sequence goes on from JAPPDJ010000073.1 coordinate 22,873, forward strand.
CACTTCGTCTTCGGCCACGCCGAGCTTGGCGGCGAGATGCGCTGCGCTCGCGCGGGCGTCGGCGAGGCCGCGCTCGCCGGTGGCGGCGTTGGCGTTGCCGCTGTTGATTACCAAGGCGCGGGCCTTGCCTAGCCGCTCGGACGCGACGAGGACTGGCGCCGCGCGGTAGGCGCTGGTGGTGAACACGCCCCCTACCACAGCGCCGGCGCCCAAGACGATGGCGGCAAGATCGTCTCGACCCTGATAGCGAATGCCGGCCGCGGCGGTGCCTAGCTCGATGCCGTCGATGGGGTGCAAGTCGCCCAGCGGAGGGAGGTTCACGGCCATGGTCGTTGCAGGTCCTATTTTTCTCTAAGCGGCGGTATCAGGAGTTGAGGGGGCCGGGGCTGTGCCCGATTGCATGGCGGACGTCACGCAACCCGGCCGCAGCAGTGCTTGTATTTCTTGCCGGAGCCGCAGGGGCAGGCTTCGTTGCGGCCCACTTTGCGGTCGCCGCGGACGAAGGTGCTGGCCTTGGCTGCTGCGCGTCGGCCTTGGCTGGCGCCGCCGTTGGGTTCGCCCTGCGCCTCCTCGCCGCCGGCCAGCATGGCTCTCATGCGCAGGGCTTCGGCCTCCCGGCGTCGGCGTTCGGCGGCCACCATTTCCGCCTCGCTCTGCAATTGCACGCGGGCGAGCAGGCGGGTCACGTCGCGCTTGATGTTGTAGAGCAGTTCCTGAAAGAGCTCGAAGGACTCGCGCTTGTATTCCTGCTTCGGCTGCTTCTGGGCGTAGGCGCGCAGGTGGATGCCCTGGCGCAGGTGGTCCATCGTCGCTAGATGTTCCTTCCAGCGCTGGTCGAGCACTTGCAGCATGAGCTGCTTCTCCACCTGTCGCATGTCGATGCCGCGCGCCGTCCACTCCTTTTCCTTGGCCTCGTACTCTGCCGTGACGCTGGCAGCAATCCGGTCGCGAAGGTCGTCCTCGGCGAGTTCCTCGTCCTCGTCGAGCCAACGCGCCACTGGCTGCGCGGAGTTGAAGTCGGTGGCGAGGGCCTGCTCCAAGCCATCGATGTCCCATTGCTCGATGATGCTCTCCGGCGGGATGTACTCGCCGATGACATCGTCGATCACCTCGCCGCGAATCTCCTCGATCATGTCGCCGATCTCGTCGGCGGCCATGAGTTCGTTGCGCTGTTGGTAGATGACTTGGCGCTGGTCGTTGGCGACGTCGTCGTACTCGAGCAGGTTTTTGCGCAGGTCAAAGTTGCGCCCCTCCACCCGGCGCTGCGCCTTCTCGATGGAGCGGTTGACCATGCCGGCCTCGATGGCCTCGCCCTTCTCGAGCCCCAGGTTGCTCATGAGCCCCCGCATCCTCTCGGAGGCGAAGATGCGCATCAGGTCGTCTTCGAGCGAAAGGTAGAAGCGCGACGAGCCGGGATCGCCTTGGCGACCGGAACGGCCCCGAAGCTGGTTGTCGATGCGCCGGGACTCGTGCCGCTCGGTGCCGATGATGTGCAGGCCCCCTGCCTCGATTACCCGGTCGTGGCGCTCCTGCCAGGCGGCCTTGATCGCAGCCACCGTTTCCTCGCCCGGCTCCTCCCCGAGCGCCTCCACCTCGGCTTCCCAGTTGCCGCCGAGCACGATGTCGGTGCCGCGACCAGCCATGTTGGTGGCGATGGTGACGACGCCGGGGCGACCGGCTTGGGCGACGATTTCCGCCTCGCGTTCGTGCTGCTTGGCGTTCAGCACGCTGTGGCGCAGCTTGCGGTCGTCGAGTTCCTTCGACAGACGCTCGGAGGATTCGATGGATGCCGTGCCCACCAGCACCGGGCGGCCAGCCTCGGTGGCCTCGTTGATGTCTTCGACGATGGCGTCGTACTTCTCGTCGATGGTGAGGTAGATGTGGTCGTTGAAGTCCTCCCGCACCATCGGCATGTGGGTGGGAATCACCAGCACCTGGAGGCCGTAGATCTGGCGGAACTCGAATGCCTCGGTGTCGGCGGTGCCGGTCATGCCGGAGAGCTTGCCGTAGAGGCGGAAGTAGTTCTGGAAGGTGGTGGAGGCGAGGGTTTGGGTTTCGCTGCGGATGGCGACGCCTTCCTTGGCCTCCACCGCCTGATGGATGCCTTCCGACCAGCGCCGCCCCGGCATGGCACGGCCGGTGTGCTCATCGACGATGACGATCTCGCCGTCCTGCACCATGTAGTCGACGTCGCGCCGGAACAGGAAATGCGCCTTGAGGGCGGCCTGGACATGGTGCAGAAGGCCCAGGTTCGAAGCTGCGTAGAGGCTGTCGCCTTCGCCTAGGAGCTTCAGCCGCTTGAGTTCGCGCTCGACGAATTCGTGGCCGCGTTCGGTGAGTTCCACCTGACGGTTCTTCTCGTCGACGAAGAAGTCGCCGGTGTCCTCGCGCTCGGCGTCCTCTCCGGCAATTACCCTCGGCAGCGCCGCCTCGACCTTCTCTTGCTGGGTGAGACGGGGCGCCAAGCGATTGATCTTCTGGTAGAGGTCGGTGCTCGCCTCGGCCGGGCCGGAGATGATGAGCGGCGTACGCGCCTCGTCGATGAGGATCGAGTCCACTTCATCGACGATGGCGAAGTCGAGGCTGCGCTGCACCTTGTCGTCGGCGGTGAAGGCCATGTTGTCGCGCAGGTAGTCGAAGCCGAACTCGTTGTTGGTGCCGTAGGTGATGTCGGCCTCGTAGGCGATGCGCTTGGCCTCCCGGTCCTGGCCGGACTGCACGACGCCCACGGTCATGCCGAGCGCCTCGTAGATGGGGCCCATCCAGCGGGCATCGCGCCGCGCCAGATAGTCGTTGACGGTGACGATGTGAACCGCGCCGCCGGAGAGAGCGTTCAGATAGGCGGCGAGGGTGGCCATGACGGTCTTGCCCTCGCCGGTGCGCATTTCGGCGATGCGGCCCTCGTGCAGCGCCATGCCGCCGATCAACTGCACGTCGAAATGGCGCATCTCGCGGTTGCGGCGGGCCGACTCGCGCACCGTGGCGAAGGCTTCCGGCAGCAGTGCGCCGAGAGATTCGCCGGCCTTGTGGCGGGCACGGAAGTCGTCGGTGCGGGCCGCGAGCGCTTCTTCCGAGAGGCCCGACAGATCCGCCTCGAGGGCGTTGATGCGAGTTACCAGCTTGCCGAGGCGCTTCAGTTCGCGACTGTTCTTGGTGCCGAAGATTTTCTGAAGCATGGCGGCCTCTACCTCGCTGTGCCCTCGTTGCTTGGGCGGCGGCGTGGGCGGATTCTACTCCCGTGGTAGGGGACGGGCTTGTCCCGTCCCGGCGCGCCCTGACGGGCGCGTTGGCAGTTCGCTTGCGCGAACTGTTGCACTTCGACCAACTCCTCGTAAGGCACCGGTTGTCCCGTGCCGAGTCCGTCGGCGTATTCAACGCGGACGGGAAACGGGGACACTTGCTGTCAGCGTGATTGCGCTGCCGCTCGAGGATTCATGAATAATGCAGGGCAGGCAAGGCGTGACGGTGAAGACCACTTTGGCGCGACGCAGGATCGATGGCTTGCTGCGCGGTGGCGGGCGGGGCAACCGCTCGGTGGCGGAGCCCTTGCATCGACTACTGCGCAAGGGGCAACGGATGCATTCGCTGACTGAGCAGGTGCGGGCGCTGCTGCCGCCTCAGCTTGCGCCCCATTGCACGGTTGCGGACCTGTCCGGGGATCGGCTCACGCTGCACGCCGATAACGCCTCCTTCGCCACCCGTCTGCAATTCGAGACGCCGAAGCTGCGCGTGCGGCTGCAAAAGCTTGCGGATTTCGCTGAGGTCACCGACATCCGCGTGCGGGCCGGTACCCGGCCGTTGCCGGAACCGCGCCGCTTGCCGCAAGTGGTGCTGCGCCGCCGGCCGCCTTCGGGGCTATTGCGACGCCTCGCCGAAGGCATCTCGGACGAGGGGCTGCGCGCAAGCATCGAGCGGCTGGACCGCGACTCGCGCGGCGATTGAGAGGCCCGCAAGAGGCCCTCTCGCAAGGCCGCGCCGATGGCCGTCCTCAGTCTGCCTGTCGGGTGAAGAACTCGTGCAGGGAGAGGAGTCGTTCGCCGCCCCCTGTGGTGCCTTCACGCTGTGCCACCAAGGCCGGTTTGGCCTCGTTCTGGCGTTCGCGTTCGTAGGCCGGGCGCTCGAAGTTGTGGGGTTCGACGGCGGCGGTCACCGGAGCGTTGTTGACCACGATTCCGGGCTGCATGGCGCGGTTGGGGATGCCCGTGGCAACCACCGTGACGCGGATTTCGTCTTGCAGGTCCGGATCGATGACGACGCCGGCGAACACGCGCACGTCGGGGTCGGTGTGGCCGGTCACCGCTTCCTGCACGTCTTCGAACTCGTCGTACTGCAGGTCAGGCCCGCCGGTGAGGTTGACTAGCACGGCCTTGGCGCCCTTGAGATCCACATCTTCAAGCAAGGGGCTGCGCACCGCCTGATCCACCGCGTCCGCGGCGCGGCCTTCGCCGCTGGCCCTTCCGGTGCCCATGAGCGCCGCGCCCCGCTTCGACATCACCGTCTTCACGTCGGCGAAATCCACATTGATGCGGCCGACGCGGGTGATGACATCGGCGATGCCCTGCACCGCGCCGAGCAGCACTTGGTTCGGCTTCTCGAACACGTCCATGAAGCCTGTGGACTCGCCGGTGAGCTGGCTCAGCTTGTCGTTGGGGATGGTGATCATCGTATCGACGTGGCGCGACAGCTCAATGATGCCGGCGTCGGCGGTTTCGGTGCGGCGTTCGCGGCCAAAGGGTCGCGTGACCACGGCCACCGTGAGCACACCGAGTTCCCTCGCGACTTCAGCGACCACCGGTGCTGCGCCGGTGCCGGTGCCGCCGCCCATGCCGGCGGCGACGAACAGCATGTCGGTGCCCTGAATGGCGTCGCGGATGTCGTTGCGGTTCTCTTCCGCGGCGGCGCGACCGAGGTCCGGATCGCCCCCCGCGCCATAGCCGCGCGTCACCTCCTTGCCCAAAATCACCCGCGTGGGCACGGCGGTGAGGCTTTCGAGGGCCTGGTTGTCGGTGTTTGCGGCGATGAACTCGACGCCTTCAATTTCCTTGGCGACCATGTACTCGACGGCGTTGCCGCCCCCGCCACCGACTCCGATCACCTTAAGCGTTGGCCCCTGTCTCAGGCCATCCACCATTTCAAACTTCATGCGGACTTCTCCGTTGTCAAACCGCCTCTGCCAAGCAGAGCCTGTGCCTCTTGGGTGGCGCCCCTTCTTTTGTCAGAAGAAGTCGCCGAGGCGTTGCCTGATTCGAGCCAGAAGTCCTTCCCCTGCGAAACGATGTGTGGTCGCTCGCACCTCTCTTGCAGTGTTGCCGTACATCATGAGCCCGACGCCGGTCGAATACACCGGGTTCTCCAACAGGTCGCGCAGTCCATGCGCTGCGCTTGGCACGCCGATGCGCACCGGCATGTTGAAGACTTCCTCCGCCAACTCGCCTACACCCTCCATCTTCGCCGATCCACCGGTCAATACGATACCTGAAGCCACCAGCGGCTCAAAGCCGCTGCGACGAAGTTCTGTCTGCACGAACTGGAAAATCTCCTCGTAGCGTGCACGCACCACTTCGGCCAGCGTCTGCCGCGACAGATCGCGGGCGGCGCGGTTGCCCACGGCCGGCACCTTGATGTCCTCGGTGCCCGCCACCAGCGCCGGCACGGCGCAGGCATAGCGAATCTTGATTTCCTCGGCGTCCTTGCTGGGCGTGCGCAGCACCACAGCGATGTCTCTGGTGATGCGGTCGCCGGCGATCGGCACCACAGCGGTGTGGCGAATGGCACCGTGGCAGAACACCGCGACGTCAGTAGTGCCCCCGCCGATGTCGATGAGGCAGACGCCAAGTTCCCGCTCGTCGTCGGTGAGGCAGGCACTCGCCGATGCGAGCTGTTCCAGGATCAGGTCATGCACTTTCAGGCCGCAGCGGGCGATGCACTTCTCGATGTTCTCGGCGGCGTTGAGCGCGCAGGTAATGACATGGACGCGCGCCTCGAGGCGCACGCCAGACATGCCGATGGGCTGCTTGACGCCTTCTTGGTTGTCGATGACGTATTCCTGCGGCAGCACGTGCAGCACTTTCTGGTCGGCGGGAATGGCCAGCGCTCGAGCCGCATCGATCACCCGATCGACATCGTGCGCGGTGACCTCGCGGTCCCGAATCGCGACAATGCCGTGGGAGTTGAGGCTGCGGATGTGACTGCCGGCGATGCCGGCGTACACCGAGTCGATGGCGCAATCGGCGATGAGCTCGGCCTGCTCGACGGCGCGCTGAATGGACTGCACCGTGGATTCGATGTCCACCACAACGCCTTCCTTGAGGCCGTGGGAACTGTGGGTGCCGATGCCAATGACCTCGAGGCGACCGTCCGCTTGCACTTCGCCCACTACCGCCGCCACCTTGCTGGTGCCGATGTCGAGGCCTACGACCCTCGCCTGTTGCTCTTCGCCTGACATGGTCATTCGTCCCTTGGCGGCGGCCCTGATGGCGCCCGTTGTATGGCGATCGGCGCAAGCTCTGCGAACGCCAAGGCTTCGGTTTCGATGTTCTCGAGGGACTCGGTGGGGCAATGGTCTTCGCCACATCCTTCGTCCCCTTCGGCCTCGGCGGATGCGGCACGGGAGGGGACAAGCCCGTCCCTTACGGCCTCGGCGGATGCGGCAAGGGACGGGGCAAGTCCGTCCCCTGAGGCCCACGCCACCGCGACGCCGGCAGGGTAGCGTGCATCAACGCGGAGGACAGGCTCGTCACTGGCGGCAAGCTCGCCCGCCCACACCGTGAGGAAGCGGGCGAACCTGCTGCTGAGTTCGCTGGCGCCGAGCATCACGCGCACCTCGTTGTCGAGCCGCACCGACCATTCGCCGAGAGGGTTCTCGGCGAGTTCCAGGATGGCGAGATCGGCGCCTGCGGCCGCGCCGCGTAAGAGACCATACAGGCGCATCGCTTCGACGCCACTCGCCTGGTGCGTGCGCAGCGTCGGGATGCCCTCGCCAGCGATGTCGTCCGGCAAGTGGACCACCTCGCCACTCGTGGTGAGGTAGGCACCGTCACCCCAGCGTGCCGCCAGCGGTTCGCGCGTCACCGCAACGTGCATCCGATCCGGCCAACGGCGCCAGGCGCGCACGCTGTGGGACCAGCCGAGGTCCTCTACCGCTCGGACGATGTCGGCGGCGGTGCGCCGGCCGGCGACAATGGCGGCGGATGCCGCCGCGCCCACTTCGTTGCGCTCGGCTTCGCTGAGCGCGCCGTGGATGCGCACCTCCTTGATCTCCTGCGTCGCGAGGTCGTAAAGGCTCCAGCCAAGGCCGGCGAACACCAAGGCCGCGAATGCGGCGCGAAGCGTCGCGGTGCCGAGTCGAAGCGGCCGCTTGAGGGTAACTCGGGACGCAATGTCATGCACCGCCCGGGCCCTCGTGTGGATGGAGCCGCTCGAGCATTCGCGGTAGATGTTCGATGTCGCCGGCACCTTGCACCAGCAAGACGTCCTCGTCCTGGAGCCGCTCGCGGAGCAACTGCGCCGCCTGTTCGAGGCTGTCCGCAAAGGCAGGTGCAATCGTGCCGCCGCGACATACGGCGCGCGCGAGCAAAGGGCCGCCCACTTCAGGCAACACCGGTTCGCCGGCGGCATAGACATCGAGCAGCACCAGTTCGTCCGTCTGGCCGAGCACATCGACGAAATCGTCGAAGAGATCCCGCGTGCGCGTGTAGCGGTGGGGCTGATACACCATCACCAGACGGCGAGCCGGCCACAGCGCCCGAGCGGTGGCAATCACCTGCGCCACTTCGGCCGGGTGGTGGCCGTAGTCGTCCACGAGCGTTACCGAATGTCCCGCAATCGTCCGCTCGCTGCGTTCGAAGCGACGTGCCACGCCGCGGAAATTCGCGAGGCCCTGAACGATGGCGTCGTCGTCGATGCCCTCTTCGCTTGCCACCGCAACTGCGGCCAGGGCGTTCAGCACATTGTGGCGACCCGGTGCCCGCAAGTGCAGTTCGAGGTCGGGGCGGCGGCTGCGCTCTGCCACAAACCGCGAACGGCCCGCCACGGTCTTCATGTCGGTGGCGCGCCAGTCGGCGTCCGCGGCGAAGCCGAACGTGCTGAGTGGGCGATCCACCTCGGTAGCGAGGGCGCGGCCCGGCAGCTCGTCGACGCCGACGATGGCGAGACCATAGAAGGGCAGTCGGTGGAGAAAATCGACGAAGGCACGACGCAGGTGGGCGAAGTCCTGGCCATAGGCTTCGAGATGGTCGCGGTCGATGTTGGTGACCACCGCGACGGTCGGATGCAAGTGCAGGAACGAGGCATCGCTCTCGTCGGCCTCGGCGATCATGTGCGCTCCGCCGCCGAGTGCGGCGCCGCTCACGCTGCCTTCACCGGCTTCGTCGTCGGTGCGGAGCAACCTGCCGCCGATGACGTAGGTGGGGTCGAGACCTGCTTCGGCAAAGACGGCAGCGATCATGCTCGCGGTGGTGGTCTTGCCGTGGGCGCCGGCGACGGCAATGCTGATTCGGTGTCGCATCAGCTCGCCGAGCATCTGCGCCCGGGGGATCACCGGGATGCCGCGCTCGCGGGCACGTTCGACTTCCGGGTTGTCGGCGGCGATGGCGCTCGACGTCACGACGACATCCGGAGTTGCGCCAGCGTCGAAGGCGGCGGCCGAGTGGCCGACGCGGATGCTGGCGCCGAGCGACGTCAGATGCCGCGTGGCGGAGGAAGCCACCAGATCGGAACCCGTCACCGCATGGCCTTCCTCAAGCAGCACCTCGGCGATGCCGGACATGCCGGCGCCGCCGATGCCAACGAAGTGGATGCGCCGCACGCCGCGCAAGTAGGTTGCCGTTGTCGCCGTCACGTCTTTCATGCCCGCACGCTTGCTGCAGAGACGCGTTCGCGGTGCGGTGCCTCGAGTTCCATGCGCACGCGCAGCGCGAAGGCGACCAGGGCGCTTGAAACCAAGAGGCTGTTGCCGCCGTAGCTCACGAACGGCAGCGTCAGCCCCTTCGTCGGCAACATACCGGTGTTGACGCCGACGTTCACCACGGTTTGCAGGCCGATGAAAAGCGCCGCCGCATAGGCAATGTAGGCGGCAAACGGGCGCTCCCGCACTGCGGCGTCGCGGGCGATGCGGAAAATGCGCAAGGTCACGAAGCCGAGCAGGGCGAGCACGAGCAGGCCGCCGACGAGCCCGAGTTCCTCGGCGATCACGGCGAAGATGAAGTCGTTGTGGGCCTCGGGCAGGTAGAGCAGCTTCTGCACGCCGTCGCCGAGTCCTTGACCGGTGAGACCGCCGCGACCAAAGGCAATCAAGGCTTGGCTGAGCTGATAGCCGTCGTCCGTTGCGACTGCCCATGGATCGGTAAACGAGGTGAGCCGGGCGATTCGATACGGTTCGACGAGGGCTGCGGCCGCGATCAACGACAGCACGGCCACGGCGCCAAGGAAGAACGTCGAAAGGCGTGCGCCGGCAAGGAACAGGACCCCTCCCGCCACGGCCACAATGATGACGACCGTGCCGTAGTCGGGTTGCAGGAAGATGAGACCCGCGAGCATTGCAGTCCAGAACAGCGGCTTGACGAGGCCCAGCCAGCCCTCGTTTAGGCGCCCGCCCTCTCGTGCCAGATAGCCGGCAAGGTAGATGGCGATGCCGAGCTTGGCGAACTCTCCAGGTTGCAGGCCGATGGGGCCAAGCGAGATCCACCGTCGCGAGCCATTGATCTCCTCCGCCAATCCCGGCACGAACACGAGACAGCAAAGCGCCACCGCCAACACCAGCACCAGGCGATGCGCCAGTTCCCACAGCCTGAGCGGCAGCAGCAGGATGGCGCCGCCAAGGACCAGCGCACCGACAGCGTAGATGCCATGCCGGAGCAGGTAGTGATCGACGCCGCCGGAAAGCATGGACGCTGCCGAGGTCACCATGACCAGCCCCACCACCACCAACGCCAGCCATGCGGCGAGCAACGTGGTGTCGATACTCAGCATCCAGATGGCCGCTCGACCCGGCACCGGGGGGCCTGCGGCGTTGGCCGCACCGACGGCCATGGCGCGGTTTGGCGGCGCTCGGAGCCGACGTAGTGAAAATCGCTCGGACGTGCCCCGTACGCGAGGGACCGTAGCAGTTTTCGCGCTAGCGAAAACTGCTAGAGCGCCGCGAAGCGGCGCTAGTGTGCTGCGTGAACCGCTGGCCTTCGTTGCTCGCATTCGCTCGCCCCTCCGCTAGGAGCCGGCGCCACCGGCAGCGGCCGAGGCGCCCAGCGCGATCGCGGCAGCGGCGAAGTCCCGGCCGCGCGCCTCGTAGTTGTCGTACATGTCGAAGCTCGCGCAGGCCGGCGAGAGCAGCACGGTGCGCGTTGGCTGCGCCAGTCGCCATGCTTCCCGCACCGCAGTCTGCATGTCGTCCACGCGCGTCACGGGCACCGCATCGCCAAGACCCTCGGCGAGCCGCGGGGCGTCGCGCCCGATCAGCAGCGCGTGCGCGACGTGGCGGCGTGCCGGCGCCGCAAGTTCCTCGAAGGTCGCGCCCTTGGCGTCGCCGCCGGCAATCCAGACGAGGTTCCGTAAGTCGTTGCCGAGTCCTTCGAGCGCGGCCCGGCAGGCGCCGACGTTGGTGGCCTTGGAGTCGTCGACGAACGTCACGCCAGCCATCCGCGCCACCTCCGTGCAGCGATGCGGCAGGCCGGCGAAGCGCCTGAGGATGGGCTTCATGTCGGTCACGCGCATCCCCGCCGCTGCAGCGACGGCAGCCGCCGCGAGCACGTTGAAGTGGTTGTGGCGACCCTTGAGAGCGACCTCTTGCGTCGTCATGATTTCGCCGCCGAGGCGGAGCGTGTCGCCGTCGATGCGCCAGTCGGCGCCGCCTAGCGCGATGCCGCCACCCGTCGGTGGCCGCGTGCGCGTGTCGTCGGCATTGAAAACGGCCACCTCAGCGCCGCCGTAGATGTGTCGCTTGCAGGCGGCGTAGCGGTCGATGTTGTGGTGACGGTCGAGGTGGTCGGCGCTGATGTTGAGCACGCAGGCGACGGCGAGCGCCGGTCGTCGCAGTCGCTGCAACTGAAAGCTCGACAGTTCCAGCACGTAGGCGTCGCGGTCAGGGTGCAGGAGGTCGAGCGCCGGGGGGCCGAGGTTGCCGCCGACGCCGACGTTGCGACCGGTTGCCGCCAAGAGCTCTCCAACCAGGGCCGTAACGGTGCTCTTGCCGTTGGTGCCGGTGATGCCGATTACGGGCGCCCGGGCCGCGGCGAGGAAGAGCTCGATGTCGCTCGCGATGGCAGCGCCACCGGCTCGGGCTCGGCGCACAAGGCAGTGTTCGGGATCGATGCTGGGGCTCACCAACACCCGGGTCGCGCGCGAGACTTCGAGGTCCCAGTTCGCGGCGTCGATGAGGCGCAAGTCCGGGTGCGCGCGACGGAGCTCGGTCAGCCCCGGCGGACTCGGTCGCGTATCAAAGGCTGCGAGCGGCTCGCGACCGTGCAGGAAGGCGACGCACGAACGCCCGGTCTCGCCAAGTCCAAGGACGATGGTTCCGTTGCGGTTAGCCTGCATTTCTCACCAGACCTCGTAGCGAGGGCGACGAGGCGCCGCTGTGGCTGCGGGTGCGCACGCGTGCCAGGAGGCACGGCGGAAGACGGCGAAGGCACCGCCTTGAGTTTCGCGCAAGCGAAACTTCCAACGCGCCCGTAGGGCGCGCGAACGGGCCTGTAAGGCCCGCAGGCATAGCTGCGCACTATGTTGAGCCGGCTGGAGTGAACCTGTCCGAAAGGACAGGCGAATGCGTCCGCAGGACGCACGAGCACCTCGCGCAGCCACAGCGAGTGCATCGTCGTCCGCAAACGAGGTCTGGTGAGAAATGCGGGCTACCACGACTTCAGCGCAGCTTGAGTGTTGCCAGCCCCACCAGCACGAGGAGCAGGGTGACGATCCACAGTCGCACGATCACGCGCGGCTCGGGCCAGCCCAGCAGTTCGAAGTGGTGGTGGATGGGCGCCATGCGGAAGACCCGCTTGCCGGTGAGCTTGAACGAGGTCACCTGGACGATCACCGAGGCGGCCTCCAGCACGAAGAGACCCCCCATGAGCAGCAGCACGATCTCGTGGCGCACGATGACGGCCACGACGCCGAGCGCGGCGCCGAGGGCCAGCGCCCCCACATCGCCCATGAACACTTGCGCGGGATAGGTGTTGAACCAGAGAAAGCCGAGCCCGGCGCCGATCAGCGCGCCACAGAACACGGCCAGTTCGCCGGCACCGGCGATGTAGGGGATCTGCAGGTACTCGGCGAACTCGGCGTGACCGGCGACATAGGCGATGAGGCCCAAGCCGCCGCCCACCATGGCCGTCGGCAGGATGGCGAGTCCGTCGAGTCCGTCGGTGAGGTTGACGGCGTTGCTCATAAAGACGATGACGAAGTACGCCACCAGGACGAAGCCGAGGCCGAGAGGAATCGCCACCTGCTTGAAGATGGGCACGATGAGTGCGGTCTCCTGCGGCGTGGTGGCGCCGGTGAAGAGGAGCACTGCGGCAATGAAGCCGAACACGGACTGCCAGAGGTACTTCCATCGCGCCGGCAGGCCGCCCGGATGGCCGCGGGAGATTTTCAGGTAGTCGTCAACCCAGCCCACGGCACCGAACGCCAGGGTGACGCCGAGCACGATCCAGATGTAGCGATTGGAGAGGTCGCACCAAAGCAGCGTAGTGGCGACGAGTGCGGCGAGGATCAGACCGCCGCCCATGGTTGGGGTGCCGGCCTTGGTCAGATGCGTCTCGGGGCCGTCATCGCGCACCACTTGCCCCACCTGATGCTGCTGCAGCTTGCGGATGATGTGGGGGCCGATGAGGAGCGACAGCCCGAGCGCGGTCACCGTGCTCACCATGGTTCGAAAGGTGAGGTACTGGAACACGGAGAACAGGCTCACGTACTCGGACAGGAAGTTGGTGAACGCAAGCAGCATCAGATGCTCCCACCTCTGGTGCGCGAGCGTGCCAGCGCCGCGCGGGCCTGGTCGAGATCCGAGAACGGTCGTCGCACGCCGTCGATCTCCTGGTAGGTCTCGTGACCTTTTCCGGCGATCAGCACGATGTCGATGGTTCCGGCCGTGCCGATGGCCGACTCGATGGCACGGGCGCGGTCCGCCATGCGACAGACTCGATCAGGCTCGCGAAACCCCTGCATGGCGTCGTCGAGGATGCGTTCCGGGTCTTCGCCGCGGGGGTTGTCGGAGGTTAGAAAGACGGCGTCGGCGCCGGCTTCCGCGGCCTTTGCCATGGCCGCGCGCTTGCCTCGATCCCGGTCGCCGCCGCAGCCGAAAACCACCAGCAGGCGGCGTCTCGATGCGGCCGGAACGTGCTGGCGCACCGCCGCCAGCGCCGCCTCGAGCGCATCGGGGGTGTGGGCATAGTCGATGAGGGTAAGGGGCTCGCTGGCCTCCTGTGCTGCCTGCATCCGCCCCGGGGGCGGCGGCAGATGCAGCATGGCCGAGGCGGCGTCGTCGAGCGCGACGCCCAGCGCGCATTGGGCGGTCAGCGCCGCCGCTAGGTTGCGGAGCGAGAACTCGCCAAAGAAGCCGGGCGCCTCGAACGACGCCTTGCCCCACGGCGTGTGCCAAGTTCCGGCAAGGCCTTGGGCGTGGTAGCGGACGTTGCTCCAGGAGACATCGGCGTCGGCGGCTCGGCCGAAGCCGAAGGAATCGATGCCCGCCGCACTCGTCTCGGCGAGGATGGACCGGCCGGTAGCGTCGTCGACGTTGGCGACGGCGGCACGCAAGTCGCGCCGGAACAGCTTTTTCTTCGCGTCCGCGTAGCGCTCCATGCTGCCGTGGTAGTCGAGGTGGTCGCGGCTGAGGTTCGTGAAGACGGCGACGTCGAAGGCCACTTCCTGCACCCGGCCTTGCTCCAGCGCGTGCGAACTCACTTCCATGGCGACGGAGTTGGCACCGGCGTCCAGCAATGTTCTGAGCCGCGTCTGTACGGTGATCGGGTCTTCGGTGGTGAGCGCTGCCGGTCGGAGTGCCTTCGGGAATCCCCAGCCGACGGTGCCGGCGAAGGCTGCGTGCGGCATGGCTGCAGCGATGCTGTGGGCCACCGTGGTCTTGCCGTTCGTGCCGGTGACGCCCACGACGGTCAGCCGCTCCGACGGGCAGCCGTGGAAGCGCGCCGCCAACTGGCCGCGACGGTGCGCCAAGTCCGGCAGCACCGCGACGGGAATAGTCGCCTTCACCGCTCGTTCCGCCAGCACCGCAATCGCCCCGCGCCGCTCCGCCTCGGCCACGAAGTCATGGCCGTCGAAGGCTTGGCCGGCGCAGGCGACGAACGCGTCGCCGGGCTGTAGCTGCCGGGAGTCGCCGCTGAGTCCAGAGACGGGCACGTCCGGCAGGTCGGTAAGGCCGACGAGCTCGCGCAGCGTCATGTCGCCCTCGCAGCCTGTCGGCATTCGGACGGCGCAAGCCGTCCGAATGCCGACAGGGTTCGAGGACGGCTTGGGCTGGGGCAAGAAGCGTTGCCGAAGGCAGCGGTTCTTGTGGCGCTCGCGTGGAACTCGTTGCACAACACGTTGATTGTCCACCAACGGCGTCTCAAAGCCGAATCACCGACGTGTCTTGGCCCGGTGGAGGCTGGGGCCAGACCCCGAGCGCCAGCGACTCGGCGTTTTCGACAGAGTGGTCGCTCCTCTTGGGGGAACGCGAGGCCACGGCTTCGGCGCGCGGGGCGATTTCGTCCGGGGCGACGCCCAGCAGGCGCAAGGTGCGCGCCACCACCCTGGAAAAGACCGGTGCCGCGACACTGCCGCCGCCGATGAGCTCGCCGGAAGGTTCGTTGATGACCACCACCGCCACCACGCGGGGCCGTTCCGCCGGCGCGAAGCCGGCAAAGAAGGCGACGTGGCTGGAGTCGTCGTAACCGGCGCTGCCGACCTTGCGCACGGTGCCGGTCTTGCCGGCAACGCTGTAGCCGGCGACGCTGGCCTTGGGTGCCGTGCCGCCGACTGCCACAACGCCGCGCATCATGGCCACGACTTCGGCTACCAGCTCCGCATCGAACACGCGCTCTGGCGGCAAGGGCCTTGCGTCGCGCAATAGATTCAGTTCGCGACGCACGCCACCGCTGGCAAGGGTCAAGTACACCTTTGCCAGTTGTGCGGCCGACACCGTGAGGCCATAGCCGTAGGCGATGGTGGCGCGGCCGATGGGATGGCCGAGGTCGCGGTCGGTGAGGAATCCGGCGGTCTCTTCCGGCAAGCCGGTAATGGAGGATGAACCGAAGCCGGCGCGACGCAATGCGTCGAACACGGCTCGTTCCTCAAGCGCAAGGGCAACCTTGGTAATGCCGACTTGGCTCGACTTGGCGACGACTCCGGCGAGGGTGAGCACGCCGCGGTTGAGCGGGTCCTCTATGAGCTTGCGGCCGACGCGGAACCAGCCTGGGGAAGTGTCGATCTCGGTGTCGCCGCGGTATTCGCCGGTCTCGAGGGCGGCCAGCACGGTGACGGGCTTCACCGTCGAGCCCGGCTCGAACTGGTCCGTCAGCGCATGGTTGCGAACCACGACGCCGCGTGCGCCCCAGTCGTTGGGATTGAACGATGGCTGGTTGGCGAGCGCGAGGATGTCGCCGCTGGCCACGTCCACCATCACCACCGAACCGGAACGCGCCTTGTGCCGCTTGATCGCTTGGCCCAGCGCGCGATGGGCATAGAACTGCAGCCGCAGATCCAGACCCAGGAACAGGTCGTCGCCATCTTCGGGACTGTCGAGCAGAAGCTCCTTGACGGTGTTGCCGGGTAGGTCCCGCAGCACGCGCTTGGTGCCGGGCTCGCCGCTGAGGACGGAGTTGAAGGCCCGTTCGATGCCTTCTTGGCCGCGGTCGTCGATGTCGGTGCGTCCGACCAGATGCGCGGCCACCTCACCGGCGGGGTAGAAGCGGTGGTACTCCGGCTGCAAGTACACGCCGGCAATGCCAAGGGCTCGAACGCGTCGTTCTGCATCGGGTTCCACCCGGCGAGCGATGTAGGCAAAGCGGCGCTGCCGCTCGCGGGCGGTGTCGACGCGCGCGCGGATGCGTTCGGCATCAAGTTCCAGAATGGCGGCCAGTGCCTCGGCATCGCCGGGGGCGAGCACGGTTTCGGTCGGGTCCACCCAGGCGGCGGCCATCGGTGCGCTCACCGCCAGCGGCGTGCCCATGCGGTCGTAGATCATGCCTCGGTGCGCCGGGATTTCGAGATTGCGGATCGACCGCGCCTCGCCCTGATCGACGAGGAACTCCCGATCTGTGACGACGAGATAGCCCGCCCGCAACACCAAGGCGCCGACACCAAGCAAGAACGTCCATGCCACCGCGTGATGGCGCCAGCGCGGCGCCACGGCGCGGGCCGGATCGGGACGGCTGGCTCTCATCATCGGGCGAGGCGCACTTCGTCGGGAAAGCGCATGTCGAGCTCGGCCACGGCGATGCGTTCGACGTCCTGATAGGACTTGAGGGTGGCGCGTTCGAGGAGGAGGTACTTGTACTCCTCAAGGTGGCCGTCGCGGGTTCTGCGGACATCTTCGAGGTGGGTGAACAGCGCCCGCATCTCGGCCGCCTTCAGCGCCGCGCCGATGCCGGTCAGGCATACCAGCGCATACACCGCCACGGTTACGCCGAGCCATAGCGGGCGCCGTCGACGCAGGCTCATGCGCTCGCCTCCAAGGGTGCGAGCAAACGCATTTCTTCGTAGGGGACGGGCTTGTCCCGTCCCGGCGCGCCCTGACGGACGCTGAGACGCTGGAATGTACTCGGCACGGATGGGACAAGCCCGTCCCCTACGGCCCCCGAACCGCCACGGCTGGAAGCATGGGAAGGGGCCGTAGAGTTCGCCCCGGCTTGGCTGAGCTTCTCCGCCACGTGCAACACGGCGCTGCGGGAGCGAGGATTGGCGGCGATTTCGGTCGCATTGGGGCGGATGCCCTTGCCGACCGTCTTCGCCAGAGGGGAGAACGCCGTCGGCACCGGCAAGCGGCGTGGCGCTGGCGGGCCTTGCTGCCAGTCGCGCAAGCGCTGTCGCACCATGCGGTGTTCCAGGCTGTGAAAAGTGATCACGGCGAGCCGGCCACCGGGGTGAAGTGCTGCGAGTGCGGCATCGAGGCCGCGGTCGAGCTCCACGAGTTCGTCGTTGACGTGAATGCGGATTGCCTGGAAGACCCGGGTGGCCGTTTGCCGCAGGGCATCGCGGGCGCGCGTCGGGCTTGCACCCATCACGACATCACGCAGTTCAGCGGTGGTGCGAAGCGGGCGTTTCAAGGCGATGCGGTGGGCGATGCGACGGGCATGGCGTTCTTCGCCAAAGCGACGCAGCACGTCGGCGATTTCGCCTTCGCTGGCGCTGCCGAGCCAATCGGCCGCGGTCATGTCGCGGCGCCGGTCCATGCGCATGTCGAGGGGACCGTCGTGGTTGAAACTGAAGCCCCGCTCCGCGTCATCGAGTTGCGGCGACGAGACGCCGACATCGAGCACCACGCCGGCCGCGCCTTCGCCCGGCGGCATGTGGCTGCCGAGTTCGCTGAAGCGGGCGCGCACGGCTTCAACGCGGGCGTCTTGCTGGGCCAGTTCGGACGCGCAGCGGAAAGCCTCTTCGTCGGCATCGAGCGCGATGAGGTGGGCGTCGGCGTCGAGGATGGCAAGAAGGCGGCGGGAGTGGCCACCGCGACCGAAAGTGCCGTCCACATAGAGGCCGGACGGGTCGCCCACGAGCGCCCGCACCGTCTCAGCAAGCAGGACAGGAACATGCTCCGTCACTCTTCAAGCCCTGCCTCGCTTGCATGGGTTGCGTGCGCTGCGGTCAGATTCTGAGTTCACGCAGCTCATCCTCGTCGTCACCACCGGTGTCGGGCCAGCCTTCCATGTTCTGCTGCCAGCCCTCGGCGCTCCAAAGTTCGAGCTTGTTGAGTTGGCCGAGGAGAACGGCCTTGCGGTCGATGCCGGAGTACTCGCGCAGCTTCGGCGGAATGAGAAGCCGCCCCTGACGGTCAATCTCGATGTCGAAAGCGAAACCGATGAGCATTCGCTGCACCTTGCGCACGCGGTTGGAGGCGTTGTGCAACCCCTTCAACCCCTCCTGAACCACCGCCCATTCGGCTGGCGGGTACACCAGCAAGCAGCGTTCGTGTCGGTCGATGGTGACCACCGCCCGGCCGGCGTCACCGCCCGCAAACGCCTGCCGATAGCGCCCGGGAATCGCCATTCGACCGCGCTCGTCGAGGCTTACATCGACAATTCCCCGCAACTCGTGCAGTGACGAGTCGAAATCCTTTCCCGGTAGGTCGCCCTTGGCCACCACAAATCGCCACTTCGTAACCCATTTTTCCCACATCGCACCTAACCAGCCCGTCGCTTGGATGTCAAGCGAGACCGGAGGCGCTATGCTGCGGCGGACGTTGGATTTTGTGCTTTGGTTGGAAGGGGTGTATGGCCAGTCGAGACAGGGATCCGGTCGATGTCCTGATCATCGGCGCCGGGGCATCGGGGGCGGCGGTGGCATGGAGTCTCGCCGAGACGCGGATGCGCATCGTCTGCATGGAGCAGGGCGATTGGACGAATCCGTCGGAATACCCGACCAACTTCCCGGATTGGGAACAGCGCCTGACCGAGCGCGACCACATCGATCCCAACGTCCGCGCCCGCCCCACCGACTATCCCATCAACAACGACGATTCGCCGATTTCGGTGGTGAACTTTAACGGCGTCGGCGGCGGTACAATCCTCTATGCCGCACATTTTCCGCGCCTGCATCCTTCTGACTTTCGCGTGAAAAGCCTTGACGGCGTGGCCGACGACTGGCCCGTGGACTACGACGCCTTAGAGCCGTACTTCGCCGAAAACGACCGCATGATGGGCGTTTCGGGGCTCGCGGGAGATCCGTCCTATCCGCCCAAGCAGCCGCCCTTGCCGCCGCTGCCGCTCGGCCGGGTGGGCGAGACGGTGGCACGAGGCTTCAACGAACTCGGCTGGCACTGGTGGCCGGCGGACAGCGCCATCATCTCGCGTCCCTACGAAGGTCGTGACCAGTGCAAGAACCTGGGGCCTTGCACGTCAGGCTGCGCGCAAGGCGCGAAGTCGAGCACGGACATCACCTATTGGCCCGTGGCCCTGCGCAGCGGCGTTGAGCTGAGGACGCGCTGTCGCGTGCGGGAGATCACCGTGAACGCAGACGGCATGGCGGACGGTGTCTGGTACTACGACGAAGACGGCGAGGAGCACCATCAGCGGGCGGAAGTGGTGGTGCTCGCCTGCAACGGCGTCGGGACGCCACGCATCCTGCTGAACTCCACCTCACCCGAGTTTCCGGACGGCCTCGCCAACTCCAGCGGCCTCGTCGGCAAGAACCTCATGTTCCACCCGGTCGGGTTCGTCCAGGGGCTGTTCGAGGAGCGTCTCGACAGCCACATGGGGCCGCAAGGCTGCTGCATGTTGAGCAACGAGTTCTACGAGACCGACCCGGAGCGGGATTTCGTGCGCGGCTACATGATGCAGATTGTCCGTGGCGGCGTTTGGCCGTGGAGCACCGCGATGCTGGGAGCGCGGTCGGGCACGATTCCGTGGGGACCGGGACACCACGAGGCGTTCGCGCGCCGCTTCGACCACACGGCCAACATCGGCATTCTCTGCGAGGACCTGCCCGAGGAACACAACACCGTGACCCTCGACCCGGAACTGGTGGACTCGGACGGCATTCCCGCGCCGAAGATCACCTACACCTTGAGCGAAAACAGCCGCGCCATGCTCGACCACGGCGTCGCCCGCGCTAAGGAAGCGATGCTAGCGGCTGGCGCAATCGAGGTGACGGGTGGCGGCCCCGCCCGCCAAGCCGGATGGCACCTGCTCGGCACGGCGCGCATGGGGGACGATCCGGAGACGTCGGTGGTGAACTCGTGGGGGCGCAGCCACGACGTCAAGAACCTCTTCATCGTCGATGGCAGCATCTTCGTGACTTCCGGGGGCGTGAACCCCACCAGCACCATTCAGGCGCTGGCGCTCTACATCGCCGACACGATGAAGAAAAACCTTGCGAATCTTTTTGACTGACGGCGACTGACGAGGCGACATGAACGACGAACTGATTGCTTCCGACGCGCCGTTCACCGACGCGCAGCGCGTCATCTTGGGAGCACTCGCGGACACGCTCGTGCCGGCGAGCGACGACGGTGTCATGCCGAGCGCGAAGGATCTGGACCTGGCCGGCTATCTGGCGCGGAACGCAAGCGACTTCCTGGCCGAACTCGCCGAAGTCCTCGCTCGCTTCGACGACGGATTCGTGTCCGAGCCGCTAGATGCGCGCTGCGAGCGGATGCAGGCGTTCAGCGAAGCCGAGCCGGAGTCGTTCGGCCGATTGCTTGCCGAGGTCTATGGCTGCTACTACCAAGATGCACGTGTGCTCGAAGGCATCGGCGTGGGTGCCGGGCCGCCGTTCCCAAGGGGAAACACGGTGGAACCGGGAGACCTGTCGCTGCTGGACCCAGTACTCGCGAACCCGACGAACTGGCGCCGCGACGTGTCCTGAACGCTGCGCGGCGGCGCCGGCGGGGATGTGAAGGCGGCCCCCCTCCGAGAAACGGCGAGGAACGCCGTTTCTCGACTCCCCCGCGAGGGGGGAGTGACAGGAAGGCCCCCCACAACGGTGGTGGCGCGCACTTTCCTGTCACTCCCCCCTCGCGGGGGAGTCGAGAAAAGCGTCCCCGCTTTTCTCGGAGGGGGGGCCGCCGACCCAAAACCCCGTACACCACAGTCCCCGAACGAAGCCCCCTCCTGTCACTCCCTCCGGCGACCGTCCATAGCATCCACCGAACTTCACGCCGCCTGCTTGGCGTCCACGTAGGTCGGCACCCCTTCCTCCTCGAAGAAGCCGTCGATGGTGGCGCGGTCGGCGTCGCTCAATCGCCAATCGGCGGCGGCTACGTTTTCCTCGAGCTCCGTCTCGTTCCTCATTCCCACGAGCCCCACCGTTACGGCGGGATTGCCGAGCAGCCAAGCGATGGCGAGTTGTGCGACCGAGTGGCCGCTGTCGGCGGCGAACTCGCGCAGGCGTTCCACCACCTTGAGTTCCTTGACGAAGTGCTCGCGCTCGAACAAAGGCAGGCCGAAGGCCTTGCCGCTGCTGCGCCAATCCCAGTCGACGAAGGTGGTGTCTGGGGTGAAGGCGCCGGTCAAGAGCCCGAAACCGAGACTGCCGTAGGCCATGTAGCCGATGCCCTGATCTTGGCAATAGGGCAGCACCGCCGCCTCCATGCGCCGGTCGAACATGTGATAGCCCACCTGGTTTGCCGTCAGGTGACCGTGGCGTTCGCACTCGGTCATCATCGGCACGTCGTAGTTGGAGACGCCGTAGTGGCGAATCTTGCCGGCCTCCTTCATGGCTTCGAGGGCGGCGATGGTGTCTTCGTGCGGTGTCTTGTGGTCGGGCCAGTGGATCAGCAAGAGGTCGAGGTAGTCGGTGCCTAGGCGCTCGAGACAGCCTTCGGTGTGCTCGGTGATGTGCGCCGGCGAGGCGTCGCGGCCGGCCACCGCCGCCGGGCCTCTGGCATCCGGATCGTCGCGATAGGCGAAGCCGACCTTCGTTACGAGCACCACGTCCTTGCGCCTTGCGCCGAGCCCCCGAGCGAGAAACTCTTCCGACGTGAACGGCCCATAGACCTCGGCGGTGTCGAACAGCGTGATGCCGTGATCCACCGCCATCTCCACCGCCCGCACGGCTTCCTGGATGTCAATCTCCCCATATTGGGTGGTGCCCATCTCCCACGTGCCAAAGCCGACGGCGGAACAGGAGAGGTCGGTGTTGCCGAAGTTGCGGTGTTCCATGTGGTTCTCCCCGAGGCGCTTGCGCCGTAGAAATGGCACGGTAGCGCAATTGTACGGCGCAAGTTCGCGGGCCTTTAGGGGCGAGCTTCGAGCACTGCGTCCCAGACGGTCTCGGAGGCGACCACGCCCAAGGCCATGTTGCTCCATACCGACTCTTTCACCTCGTTCGTGGAGATGGCCCAGAGGATGTCGCCGTCGTCTCGGCTGTGGAATGGTTGGATGCCCCTTGCCATCGAGGCGTGGACCTGGCGGCCGAACTGGATGAGGTCTTGGCGCTGCATGGTCTGGTTGGTGACGATCACGGTTAGCGTGGTATTGCCTGGGGCCGGCTGTGCTTCGCCGGCGAGGCGTTCAATCTCCTCTGGGTAGCCGCTGCGTTGCGCGGTTTCCCGGTTCAGATGCCCGAGCACGATCTCGCCGCTGCGGTCGAACACCGCACCCAGCGCGTTGAGCACTACTACGGCGAGGAACTTGACGCCGCCTACTTCGCGGAACGCCGCCCCTTGCCCTGCCGCCTCGCCGCGGTCGAAGGCGAAACCGTTGCCCACGGTGACCGAGATGCCGGCACCGCGCTGACCTAGCGGCACGATGCCCTCCCGCACGGCGTTGAGTGCGGCGCGACCCAGGCGCTTGTCGGGATAGATGCCGTTGTCGCGGCCGCCGAAGTCATAGACGATGCCGCCGCTGACCAGCGGAATCGCATCCCAGCGACCTTGCGAGCCTCCCTGAGCGAAGAGCCCCGCAGCAACGCCAGCCGCCGCTTCGAGCCCGAGCAGCGAGCCGCCGGCCAGGGTCACGGCATGGACGAAGCCGTAGTCGCCGACGAAGCCCGGCGAGCCGCCACGGATGTCTGCCGCCATGGATGCCCCGTTCGGGAAACGCAGCACCGTGACGCCGGTGGGACCGTCCGGATACTCGGCAATGCCGACGCGAACTGCCGGAAAGTCGTAGCGCAACGTGCGCTCGCCGGATGCCGTTTCGATGCGGCGTTCTTGCGCGCCGGCGTTGCCCGCCAGGGCCGGCAGCGCCAAGCAAAGCGCGAGGGCGAGATGCCGTCGCAAGCCCGAACGAGTCGCCATTCGTTGTCCCCTATCCCGCGCTGCTTGTTGCCGGTGTATTGTCGCTCGCATTTGCCGCGGCAGAGGAATGGGCCATGCAAATCGAGGACTGGGCTTCCGCCAAGACGCTGGCGCCGCTTTATCGCGAGCTGAAGCAGCTCGACCTGCTCGAGCACGTCGCCGAACTCGAAGCCTTCGGTTTCACGGTACTGCCGCCGGACACGGTGGGCCCGCCGGAACAGCACCGCGCCATCCGCGACGCCCTCATCGGCGTCGCCTGCGAACGCAAGCAGTGCGGAGAGGACGGCCTTGCCGAAGTCTTCCGCGACGGGCAGGAGCTGATGCGCTTCATGCTCTGGGACGATCCGGTGTTCGAGCCGGTGATGACGCACCCGGCGGCGCTCGGCCTCATTCAGTATCTGCTTGGCACGGGCTGCATCCTCAGCCTCTGCGACGGCTGGCTGAAGGGCCAGGGCGAGGCGCGCACCGGCATCCACTGCGACTGGGCGCAGTTCGAGATGCCGACGTTCCCGCCGGAGCCCTACACGGCCAACTTCAACTATCTCCTGTCGGACTACAGCAAGGACGACGGCGCGCTGGGCTTTGTTCCCGGTAGCCATCGCTGGCGCCGCTGGCCGTCGCCGGAAGAGGCCGAGTACTGGGGCGACCGCTGCCATCCCGTGGAAGCGCCGATGGGCTCGATGATCGTCTGGGGCGACCACACCTGGCACGGCTCGTTCCCGCGCAAGAATGACGGCCTGCGGCTGATGATGCTAGGCACCTACTGCCGCCCGCACATGCAGACGCAGGAGCCATTCCGGCAGACGGTCACCCAAGAGGCGCTGGACCGCAATCCGCTGCGCTTTGGCCGCCTGATGGATGTGCAGGGCGCGTTCCCGTTCGGCAAGTCGCCGCCGCGGCCTGAGAAGCCCAAGGGCGCGGCGCGACCGGGCGACTACCTCAGCCTCATGGACGACAAACCCGCGGCCGGCAGCATCCGACTGCGCCGGCACCGGGACTTCGACGAATACGACCTCGAGTTCCATGCGGCGCTGGCGGAAAAGGCCAAGGGTTCGAAGATCGAGTTTCCGGACCTGTACCGGGCTCGTGCGGGTCGTTAGGGAGGACAGGTTTGCAACGGCAGTCGGCTTCGCACAGACTTTCTGCCGAACAATCCTTAAGGGAAGGGGCATATGGGCGATCGGCTCAAGGGCAAGGTGGCCGTCATCACTGGCGGCAACAGCGGCATCGGCGCTGGCACGGCGGAGCTTTTCGTGCAAGAGGGCGCCAAGGTCATCCTCATGGCGCGGCGCGAGGAACAAGGCCGGGCGGTCGAGCAGTCGCTGCGCGATGCCGGCGGCGAGGCGACGTTCATCTCCTGCGACGTCGGCGACGATGACTCCGTGCAGAAGGCGGTGGCGCAGGCGGCCGACACCTATGGCGCCATCCACGTGCTCTTCAACAACGCCGGCGGCGGTGCCGGCAGCCGTTTCCCGGACGAGCCCAACGAGGAGTGGCTGCGCGTCATACACACCAATCTCACCGGCACCTTCTTTGTGAGCCAGGCGGTGTGGCCGCATCTGGTTGCTTCCGGCGGCGGTGCGGTGGTGAACATGTCGTCGCTGGCGGCGCAGCGCGGCTTCAGCCCGCGCATGCAGGAGGAGTTCGGCACCACGTCGGCGTCGTACTACGCCGCCAAGGCCGGCGTCGACGCCCTCACGCGCTACATGGCCGGCGTCGGCGGCCGCGACAACATCCGCGTCAACTGCGTCCGCCCCGGCCAGATCATCACCCCCGGTGCCACCGGCGGCACCATGAACGACCCGGACGGCGCCCGCCACGTGTTCAAGAAGATGTTCGACTTCGCGCAGATCGTGCAAGGCCCCGGCTACCCGGAAGACGTGGCGAATCTCGTGCTGTTCCTGTCCTGCGACGAGTCACGGTTCATCTCCGGGGAGATCATCAACATCGACGGCGGCGTGGCGGCGAAGATCTGAGGGGCATTCGGATCGAGCTCCGGGGGCCTCGGTTCGCCGCAGTCGCGCTGGCGGCCTTGGCGATGGCGAGTTCCGGCGAGCCGGCGACGCCGGCAGAGCGCTTCGAACAAACGGTTGCCCGCATGGCGGGGGAGTCGCTGCTGGAAACGTCGCCGGAGAGCCTTGCTGCGGCGCGCTACCTGCTTGAGGACTCCTTCGACCGGGGCGTGCGCGACATTGGCCGCTACACCTACTTCGCCAAGCTGCTGCTGCAACAGGCCCTGCACTTGGCGGAACACGACCCTGCCGAAGCCGGCGCGTATCGTCGCGTCGCGATCCCGATGGCCTACAACCTCGCCGCCAACACCTGGATCGGCTGGGGCGAAGGCGTGGGTGAGGTGGAGGAAAAGCATCGCCGGCTGGGCCTCGAGGCGGCCCGCCTCAACGTCGCCTTGGCGAAGGAGGCCGACCTCGGCCCGGAACGCCGCCGCAACGGACACTGGATTCTCGGCGCGCACCTCATCGCCGCTGGCGACTTCGACGCCGCGGCCGAGGAGTTCGCCGTGAGCCGGGACCTCGCCTCGGAAGCCGGGCTCGGTCAAGCCGCGCGCATGGCGCAAGGTTGGATTCACGTTGCCGAAATCCTGGCCGGCAAGGACGCCGCGCCGATGCTCGATGCCACCAAGCGGGCGCTGGCCGGCGACGACAATGGCGAGACCTTCGCGCGCCAATACGACACCGCCTTGCGGGTCTTTGCGGAGCGGCAAACAGAGCGAGCAGCGGCGCAGGAAGATGAAAGCCCCACAGCGCCTTGAAGATCGCGCCCGGTTCGCACACAATTCGCGCCCTGTCTTTCCTGGTCCCGGCTTTGCGATCGGCGAGAGACGCTTGAGCATCGTCCGGCTGAATGTCCGGCTTTTGTCGGACTAGGGTCCGGCTTTGAGTCTCCTGTTGAGAGTGGATCGGGGAAGAGCTTGCAGATTGGTCGCCTTGGCCATGGTTCCGGCTGCACTGGCATGGGCGCAGGACGCGCCGCCGGCGGTCGGCTCCGTGGCACCAGAGTTCGAGCTGCCCGCGCTCTCGGCCGGGCACATGCTGGCGCTCCGGGACCATCGCGGCGCGGTGGTGTACCTCGAGTTCTGGAATTCGTTCTGCGCCCCCTGTCGCGCCTCCTTCCCCAAGCTCGATGCCTTGCGGCAGCGGCTGCCGAGGGAGGACTTTGAGGTGATCGCCGTCAACATGGACCGCTTTGCCGACGACGCGCGCGAGTTCCTCGAAGACACGCCCGTGAGCTTCCCCGTCGTCAGCGATGCCTCGCTCTTGACCGGCCGCCGCTTTGGCGTGAATGTGCTGCCCACCGGATTTCTCTTGGACCGTGCCGGTGTCATCCGCGACATCCACCGCGGCGAACTCGACATGGCACGATTCGACGCCCGCGTCGCCGAGTTGATCGGCCATCCGCAAAAGCATCCCCGCAAGGGCGCGCCGACGGCGTCGTCTTCCGCAACCAACAAGAGGCCTTTCTGACATGGCGCTCGCCATCGTTCTGCTGATCGTGATCATCGGCTCCGTTGCCTTCAACTGGCTGAGCCCGTGGTGGTTCACGGACATCGCCTCGAACTGGGGCAACATCGACACCACCGTCTTCATCACGTTCTGGGTGTGCGGCATCGTCTTCGTGGCCGTTTGCCTCTTCATGACCTATTGCGTGTGGAAGTTCCGCCACAAGGAAGGAAGCCGTGCCGACTACGAGCCGGAGAACTCCCGCCTCGAGTGGTGGCTGACGGTGGTAACGACCATCGGCGTGGTCGCCATGTTGGCGCCTGGCCTCGTGGTCTGGGACGACTACGTCAACGTGCCGCCGGACGCCCAGGAGTTCGAGGTGCTGGCCAAGCAGTGGACATGGGCGTTCCGCTTCCCCGGCGAGGACGGCAAGCTCGGCACCGTCGACACCACCAACATCGGCATGGACAACCCCTTCGGCATGAACATGGACGACCCCAACGGTGCCGATGACGTGCTGGTGCCGGCGTCCAGGGTGCACCTGCCGAAGGATCAGCCGGTGAAGGTGTGGCTGCGCTCCATCGACGTGCTGCACGACTTCTTCGTGCCGGAGTTCCGCGCCAAGATGGACGCCGTGCCGGGCATGGTCACCTACTTCTGGTTCGAGCCCACGAAGGTCGGCGAATACGAGATTCTGTGCGCGGAGCTTTGCGGGGTCGGGCACTTCAGCATGCGCGGGCGGGTGCAAATCGACACCCAGGAGGACTTCGACGCCTGGCTCGACGCCCAGCCCACCTGGGCCGAGATGCAGGCCGGCATCACGCCCAAGAGCTACAGCGCTATGGCCATGCGCGGCCGCGACGTGGCCGAGACGAACGGCTGCTTCGCCTGCCACACCCTGGACGGCAGCGTCGTGGTCGGCCCCACCTGGCAGGGCCTGTGGGGATCGACGCGCACCATGACAGATGGCTCGGAAGTGGTGGTGGACGACGCCTACATCGACGAGTCGGTGCGCAACCCCGCCGTCAAGGTGGTGGAGGGCTTCGCGCCGGTGATGATCCCCTATGATCTGTCCGAAGAGGACATGCAGGCCCTGATCGAATACCTCCGGGAAGAGACCGGGGCCGAAGAACCCATGAGCGCGGACCGCGGCGAGGATGCCGCGCCCGCCGATGCGGTCGCCCTCAACGAGGCGGCGGCATCGAACCAGGGCCTTGCGGTCCTGAACGCACAAGGAGGCTGACGACATGGCGCAGGCCGAAATCCCCTATCAGGAGGACATGGCACTTCACCACCCGCACAGTTGGGTGACGAAGTACTGGTTCAGCCAAGACCACAAGGTGATCGCCGTGCAGTACGGCATCACCGCGATGAGCGTGGGCCTCGTGGCGCTGGTGCTGTCGTGGATCATGCGGCTGCAAATCGGCTTCCCCGGCACGTTCGACTGGATCACGCCGGAGCTCTACTACCAGTCCATCACCATGCACGGCATGATCATGGTGATTTACCTCTTGACGGCGTTCCTGCTCGGCTCGTTCGGCAACTATCTGGTGCCGCTCATGCTCGGCGCCCGGGACATGGTGTTCCCGTTCGTCAACATGATCAGCTACCACGTGTATCTGCTGAGCGTAATCATCCTGATGGCGAGCTATTTCGTGCCCGGCGGACCAACCGGCGCCGGCTGGACGCTTTATCCACCCCAGGCCATTCTCACCGGCACCCCGGGCGCCGATTGGGGCATCCTGACGATGCTGTTATCGCTCGCGGTCTTCATCGTTGCGTTCACCATGGGCGGCCTCAACTACATCACCACCATCCTGCAGGCGCGCACCCGAGGCATGACGCTGATGCGGATGCCGCTTTCCATCTGGGGCATCCTGATGGCGACGGTGCTGGGCCTTCTGGCCTTCCCCGCCCTCTTCGTGAGTGCGGTGATGATGATCCTGGATCAGCTCATCGGCACCAGCTTCTTCATGCCGTCGGTGGTCTCGATGGGGCAGCAGCTCGATTACTCAGGCGGCAGCCCCCTCCTGTTCCAGCACCTGTTCTGGTTCTTCGGGCACCCTGAGGTGTACATCGTCGCGCTGCCGGCCTTCGGCGTCGTCTCGGACCTCCTGAGCGTGCACTCGCGCAAGAACATCTTCGGCTATCGGATGATGGTGTGGGCCATCGTCGCCATTGGCGTTCTGAGCTTCGTCGTCTGGGCGCACCACATGTATGTGTCCGGCATGCATCCCTACTTCGGCTTCTTCTTCGCCACCACGACGCTGGTGATCGCGGTGCCCACCGCCATCAAGGTCTACAACTGGACCATCACGCTGTGGCGGGCGAATATCCGCCTCACGGTGCCGATGCTGTTCGCCATCGCCTTCGTCATCACCTTCGTGGTGGGGGGCTTGACCGGCCTCTTCCTCGGCAACGTGATCGTCGATGTGCCGCTCTCGGACACCTACTTCGTCGTCGCGCACTTCCACATGGTGATGGGCGTCGCGCCCATCCTCGTCATTTTCGGCGCCATCTACCACTGGTATCCGAAGATCACCGGGCGGATGCTGAACGACACGCTTGGCCAGTGGCACTTCTGGGTGACGTTCATCGGCACCTACGTCATCTACTACCCGATGCACTACCTCGGCTTCGTCGGGGTGCCGCGCCGCTACTACGAGAACGAGATTGGCGGGGCGTCGGCGTTCTATCCCGAGAGCGCGGCGCTCTTGAACGAGACCATCACCATCGCGGCGCTGGTCGTGGGGGCGTTCCAGTTCGTGTTCATCTACAACATGGTGGTCAGCTACTTCCGCGGCAAGCCGGCCGGGGACAACCCGTGGGGCGCGACCAGCCTCGAATGGCGCACGCCGCAGACGCCGCCCATCCACGGCAACTGGGGCGACAAGCTGCCCACCGTGCATCGCTGGGCATACGACTTCAGCGTTCCGGGCGCGAAGGAGGACTTCATCCCCCAAGACGTGCCGCACGACGACGAACACGGCGCGCATCGCACCTAGGTTGCGCGTCCCAACAACCATTCAACTCCTTTAGGCCGGCAAGAAGGGACAGGGATTTCCATGGCATCAGCGACGGGCGGACACGCCGCGATCATTCAGGACTGGTCCTCGGACATCACGGTGTTCAAGGGCGTGCCGTGGGGGAAGGCCATGATGTGGATCTTCCTCCTCTCGGACACCTTCATCTTCACCTGCTTCCTCACCGGCTACATGACGGTGCGGATGACCTCGGCCGAGCCGTGGCCGAGCCCGAGCGAAGTCTTCGCCCTCGAAGCCTTCGGCGTGCCGGTGCCGCTTCTGCTCATCGCCATCATGACGTTCATCCTCATCTCCTCCTCGGGGACGATGGCCATGGCGGTGAACATGGGCTATCAGAAGCGAAAGAAGGCGGCGATCTACCTCATCATCGTCACCGCGGTGTTCGGCGCGTCTTTCGTCGGCATGCAGATGTTCGAGTGGTCAAAGCTCATCTTCGAGGAAGGCATCCGTCCCTGGTACAACAGCATGGGGGCGCCGCAGTTCGGCGCCGTGTTCTTCATGGTGACCGGGTTCCACGGCCTGCACGTCTCGGCAGGAGTCGCGTATCTGTTGATCATTGCGTGGCGCATCCACAAGGGGCGCTACGACGACACCAACTTCGAGATCGTCGAGATCCTGGGCCTGTACTGGCACTTTGTGGACCTCGTATGGGTGTTCATCTTCGCGTTCTTCTATCTTTGGTAACGCTGCAAGGAGGGTTGACCGATCATGGCGGCAGAAGAAGGCCAACAGCACCCGATCAAGCTCTACTTCTTGGTCTGGGGGCTGCTCTTTGTGTTCAGCGCGTTCTCGTACGCAACCGACTTCATGGATGCGGGCTACCTGCGCTGGTTCCTCATCCTGCTCTTCATGATGCTGAAGGCGGGCTTCATCGTCGCCATCTTCATGCACCTGATGTGGGAGCGCTACGCCCTCATCTACGCCCTGCTGCTGCCTCCAATCGCGCTCTTGGTGCTGGTGGCCATGATGGCTTGGGAGTCGGACTACACTTGGCTCACCCGCATCGTCTTCTTCGGCGCCGAACCGTACCCAGACCCCTGCCCACCGGTAACCCACGGCCTGCCTGAAGGCTGCGAGCCGCCGCCGGGCCTCGAACCACCGGCAACCGCGCACTGACGAGAGGGCACCTCCCTTGGTGGCCTTTGGACGGAGGGGGCGTCGCGCCCCTTGGATGGGCCTTTTGGAGGGAGGGCGTCTCGCCCTCCGTAGTGCGCCGTCAGGCGCACTCTTCCTGAAGACGGCTCTGGTGCCGATCAAGTCGAAAAACGCGCCTGACGGTGCGTAGGGAGGGCGAGACGCCCTCCCTCCAAAGACAGGGTTCTCTCCATGCCTGACACCACCTCCGGCACCTTCGACAACCGCGTTACCCGCATGCTGGGTGTTGCGACGCCCATCGTGCAGGCGCCGATGGGATGGATCGCGCGGTCCGCGCTTGCCTCGGCGGTTTCCAACGCCGGGGCGCTCGGCATCATCGAGACCTCCTCGGGCGAACTCGATGCGGTTCGTGGCGAAATCCTGCGGATGCGGGAGCTCACCGACAAGCCGTTTGGCGTCAACATTGCCCAGGCGTTCGTGCGCGACCCGAACATCGTCGATTTCGTGATCGACCAAGGGGTGCAGTTCGTCACCACATCGGCCGGCAATCCGGAGCGCTATACCGAGCAGCTGAAGTCAGCGGGGCTTACCGTCTTCCATGTGGTGCCGAGCCTGGCCGCAGCCAAGAAGGCGGTCGCCTGTGGCGTGGACGGCCTGGTGGTGGAAGGCGGCGAAGGCGGCGGCTTCAAGAACCCGCGCGAAGTCGCCAGCATGGTGCTGCTGCCGCTGGTGCGCTCGCAGGTGGATGTGCCGATCATCGCCGCCGGCGGTTTCGTGGACGGCTCTTCGATGGCCGCCGCATTCGCCCTCGGCGCAGAAGGCGTGCAGATGGGTACGCGCATGGTCTCGGCGGCCGAGTCGCCGGTCCATGCCAACTGGAAGCAGGCCATCGTCGATGCCCGGGAGACGGACACCGTGTTCTTGAACCGCCACGCCTCCCCGGCGCTCAGGGCTCTGCGCACCGCCAAGACGAGCGAGCTTGAGTACGACACCGAGACCAACGCCATGACCGAGTTTGGCACGGCGATGGCGCTCTACTTCGGCGGCGACATGGAAGCAAGCATCGCCCTCACGGGCCAAGTCTGTGGCCGCATCGACGCGGTGCGCCCCGTGGCGGAGATCATTGCGGAAGTGCGCGCCGAGTTCTTTGCGGAAATCGGCCACCTGGCCAATGCGTACCTAGGAGCGTCCTGATAGGCCTAGCTTAGCCCGCATTTCTGTCACTCCCCCCTCGCGGGGGAGTCGAGAAACGGCGTTCCTCGCCGTTTCTCGGAGGGGGGGCCGCCTGTGCGGGTTAGTACGCCGCGGGGTGTTCTCTCCGAAGTCGGGCTTCGTTCGGGGACTGTGGGGTACGGGGTTTTGGGTCGGCGGCCCCCCCTCCGAGAAAAGCGGGGACGCTTTTCTCGACTCCCC
>JAPPDJ010000025.1 GCA_028824555.1 Gammaproteobacteria bacterium
GGCGAGGAACGCCGTTTCTCGACTCCCCCGCGAGGGGGGAGTGACAGGAAGGCCCCCCACAACGGTGGTGGCGCGCACTTTCCTGTCACTCCCCCCTCGCGGGGGAGTCGAGAAAAGCGTCCCCGCTTTTCTCGGAGGGGGGGCCGCCGACCCACCGCCCGTACCCCACAATCCCCGAACGAAACCCTCCTGTCACTCCCCTTCGCTAACGCGTATACAAAACGGGCCTCTGGAGGGAAGGCATCCTGCCTTCCCTGCGCGCCTTCTGGCGCGCTGACCGCGACTTGCAATGAGAAGGCGCCTACGGCGCCAGGGAGGGCAGGATGCCTTCCCTCCGCAAGCCCGCCCATCACAAGTCCGACTTGCCTGCTATCGTTCGCGCGTTTCCGAACTGCGGAGGATGGTTGGTGCCGTTGACCGAAGAGCAGAAGCGCAGCTTCGTGCGGGACGGGTTTGTTCATGTTCCCGGTGTGGTGCCGTCGCGGCTAGTCGATCGGGCGCGGCGGGCGATCAATCATTCCGTTGGGTTGGGGATGGATCGGGACGACATGGTTCGGTTCAGTGCGCAGTCCTTTTGCATGGAGTTGCGGGAGGATCCTCGGCTCGTGCGGCTGGCGACTGCGCCAGAGGTTTGGGCGCATGTTCGTGCCCTGGTAGGTGAGCGGCGGGTGGTTAAGCCGGTTAGGTGCCAGATTGCGCTCAGGTTTCCGCGACCGGAAGGAACGCCACGCAAGCTCGATGGCCCCCACATCGATGGCTACCACACGCCGGAGAACGGGGTGCCGGACGATGGCGTGGTGCGGAACTTCACCTTGCTGCTTGGCGTGATGCTGAGTGACGTTCCGGCGCCGTTTGGCGGCAACTTCACCGTCTGGCCGGGGACGCATCGACGGATGGAGCGCTACTTTCGCGAGCATGGCGTGAACTCGCTGCAAGGCGGTTCGGTGGGGGAGATTGGCGTCCGGCTGCCGAAGCCCGCGCCCGTGATCGGCAAGGCCGGCGACATCGTGCTGGCGCACTATCAGGTGGCGCATACCGCATCGCCGAACCTGTCCGGGGATGTTCGCTACATGTGCTTCTTTCGGTTGGCTGTGCGCGGGTTAGACGAGCACCGGGTGGAGTCGATGCTGAACATCTGGAGGGATTGGCCGGGGTTGCGGGAACTGGAGAGATCGTAGGGGCGACCCTTGTGGTCGCCCGTGTTGCCCAAGCCCACGCCGTACATCACACGAAACACGGGCGACCACAAGGGTCGCCCCTACGGAGGGCTGAGTACGAACCGCCAGCGAGCCGGCTTGATCAGAGGCTTTCTTCTGGCGAAGCGTTCGACATCCGTGACTGCTAGATGACCCTCCAGCTCAAGCCGGCAGGAGGCCCAAGGCGTAGTACGAATCGACGGTGGCGCGCAGCGTGTCGTCGATGGAGTAGGTTTCGAGGCCCAGCTCCTCTTTCGCCAGCAGGCAATAGGAGCGGGGGGACTCGTAGGTGTGCTCCGCCGGGGCGCTGCCGTCCATCTCTTCGCCACCGATTTCCGCCACGTGGGGAAAGAGTTCCTTGAGGCGGGCCTGCATTTGCCATGTGTAGAGTTCGCCGGTGCGGTCGGTGGCGGAGAGGATGTAGCGCGAGCCGTTCTTGGCCACCGTGCTTTCGGCGCAGAGGCGGTGGGCGCGGGCGGTGTCGCGCACGTCCACGTTGTTCCACAGCATCCGGCCGCCGCGGGACTTCTTGTAGGGCTTGCCGGCCATCATGTAGCGGATGCAGTTCTGCCAGCTCCAGCCCTGGTCGTGGTTGGCGCACATGAGCGGGCCGATGACGTGCAGCGGCAGAATGGCCATGGCGTCGAAGGAGCCGTCCTCTTCCGCCACGGCATACATCATGCGTTCCGCGTTGGCCTTGGCCATGGCGTAGGCGATGTCGCGATTCTTCGGGATTTGCTCTTCTGTCCAGCGCCCGCGATAGCCCTCGATGTTGTCGCCGCACCAGTCCTTCTCGGTG
This sequence comes from Gammaproteobacteria bacterium, assembly GCA_028824555.1. Lineage (GTDB taxonomy): Bacteria > Pseudomonadota > Gammaproteobacteria > Pseudomonadales > Azotimanducaceae > VXYL01. Next base: position 1,996 of record JAPPDJ010000025.1, read on the forward strand.
AAGACATAGCCTTCCGGGCGCGGATGCCCCACGGCGGCGAAGGAACTCGTGAAGACGAAGCGCTTCATGCCGCCCTTGCGGGCGGATTCGAGCACGTGCTCCACCTCGGTGAAGCAGCCGTCATAGACCTCCTGCGGCGTCTCGCGGTTGTAGCCCACCGCGGCGCCGGCGTGGATCACGGCTGCACACCCGTCGAAGGCGGCGTCGTAGCTGCCGCGCTCGAAGAGGTCGCCGGCGTGCAGTTCCACGTGGCCACGCAAGCCCTCGCTGTTGAGGGCGAGGAGGTGATCCACCTTGGCGCCGTTGGCGGGATCGCGCACGCACGCGCGCACGGTGTACCCCTGCTCGGCGCAGTCCCGGACGATCCAGGAGCCGATGTAGCCGCTCGCACCGGTGACGGCGATGGGGCCGTCGGCGGGGGAGACGGCGTGGCTGGATGCGGCGTTGGTCATTGTCGGTGTCCTCGTTTTCAGGGCGTTGGCTGTGGTCGTAGGGGCGACCCTTGTGGTCGCCCGTGTAGGTGTGGCGGAGGGCGTTGGCCCGGCCAACGGGCGACCACAAGGGTCGCCCCTACGGGGCAGGTCAGTAGTGATACGTAGGGGGTGGTCACACGGCGGCTAACCCATGATCTGGCGCCAGGTGGGCAGGTCTTTCACGGCGAGATAGGCATTGTTTTCTTTGGCCTGGCCCATGGTGGCGTTCGGGACGGCGCTGTAGTTGTGGCCGGGCAGGAGCAGGGTGTCGTCCGGCAGCGCCTTGAGCTTCTGCAGGCTGTGATACATCTGTTCGGAATCGGAGCCGGGCAGGTCCACGCGGCCGCAGCCGTCGATGAACAGCGTGTCGCCGGAGACGAGGGTTTTGCGGATACGGAAACACTGCGAGCCAGGGGTGTGGCCGGGGGTGTGCAGGAACTCCACTTCCACCGAACCGATGGCGAGGCGGTCGCCGGAGTCGACGCGGGCGAGGTCGGTTTCGGAAACGCCGGTGACCTTCTTCACGCCATCGGCTTCGCTGCGGTGCGTATAAACCTTCACGGGGCGTTTTTCGAGCAGTTCGACGATGCCGGCGATGCTGCGCCCGCCCATGCCGCCGCCGATGTGGTCCGGGTGGTAGTGCGTGGCGAGGGCTGCCGTAAGGGTGTAATCCTGCTCGTCTATGTGGGCGAGGAGGCCGTCGATGTCCCAGGCCGGGTCCACCACCGCCACCTCGCGCGTCGAACGCGAGCCGATGATGTAGGTGAAGTTGGCCATCGGGCCGATCTGGATCTGCTCGACGATGAGTTCGCTCTCGGCCATCCGGCTGCCGTCGCTCGCGCAAAGCTCGTCACCTTATCACGCGTGCTTTCGAGGCCCGCGTCGTTCAACTGCGCCTCGGGCGCTTTAGTCTCTAAGGTGTTCCGACTTCCTCGGCGACTAGGACTTCGGTGTTCTGGGCCGCAATGATCGTCGTCGCGTGGGGCGTGAGGAAGGCGGATCGTGACGCGAAGGTCGTTTCGGGCGTGCGCAGCCCGCCGTGGACGATCCAGCCAACGCACCACGCCGGCAATCGCAGGGCTGCGCCTTTGGCGAGGAGATGGCGCGTTACGTTGAAGGTTGGGGTTGTTGCCAAGGCTTGGATGGATTCTGCATTGGCAGGGCAAGGCGGTGGTTGGAGGGTTAGATGCATGGCTTCGGCGGCGGCGGCGGAGTCCCAGTGGCTCTGGGTTTGCACGGGTTGGCTTGCGGCGAGGATGAGGCGTTCGTACACGGGGGTTTGGAACTCGATCACCTCCACGCCTCGGCGGAGCGAATGGGGTATGCCGGGCTTCACTTCGATGCAGTCGCCGGCGGCTAGGCGGTGACGCTGCATGAGGGCGTCGAGGGTGATCGCCCGTGTTTCGCCCCGTTCCGCCGCCTGTGCCGCATGGAGAATCGCGCGACGGAGGCCCTCGTCTCCTAGTTCGGTACGCGCCGTTGGGTTCACGCCGCAGAGCAGTTCGCCGCAGCCGTCCGGCCACGCCGCCGGGTCCACGCGATCCACCACATAGACCTCGTGCTTGGTGCGATGCACTTCGAGATACAGATGGCCGGCGCTGGGAACGAGTCGCTTCAGCAGAATGGGCGGTGTCGTACGCCCGTGCCGAGCGAGGAATGCGGACAATGGCACTGTTTTCGCACCAAGGCATACCCGACTCTCGCCACGTCGCTCGATGCCGCTGTACCATGTTTCGGAGCCCCATGGCTTCGCCACCGTCACCGGTTCGAGGGCGACCGGGCCATGCGCCAGTCCGGGCGCTGGTGCGTTGGCGGGGTCTTGAGGCGATGCATCTGTCATGGCGCGTGGCGGTCCATCCGGCTCGTGCATTGCGAGGAGCGAAATCGATGTTTTACACCATGCTAGCGAGTCCGGTGGGCGAACTGCTGCTCGCCGGCGATGAAGACGCGCTGCAAGTGGTCGGGTTTCCATCCGGACGCGGCGCGGTCCGGCCGGACGAGGACTGGACAGAGAACCCAGCGCCTTTCGCCGAGGCGGCGCGGCAACTTGGCGAATATTTTGCTGGCAAGCGGCACTCTTTCGATCTCCCGCTTGCGCCTTCGGGAACGCCGTTCCAGCGCGACGTGCTGGCGGCGCTGCAGCAGATTCCGTATGGCGAAACGCGAAGCTACGGCGAACTCGCGAAGGCAGTCGGGCGGCCGAAAGCGAGCCGTGCCGTGGGTGCCGCCAACGGCCGCAATCCCCTTCCCATCGTCATCCCCTGCCATCGCGCCATCGGCAGCGACGGGTCCCTAACGGGCTTTGGCGGCGGGCTGGCGACCAAGCGGTTCTTGCTGGACTTGGAACGACGCCACGCGGGGGCGGCGTTGCTTTGACCTCGTGCCGTGCAAGCCCCTAGAGCTTGCTGAAGTGCTCCACCACTGCCGGGTGGACGAATTCGGAGATGTCGCCGCCGAGCCCCGCGATTTCCCGCACCCGGGACGATGACAGGAACGACCACTGCCGCGAGGTGGGCAGGAGCACGTATTCCATGTCGCTGTCGAGGGTCTGGTTCATCTCGATCATCTGGAATTCGTAGTCGAAGTCGGACATGGTGCGCAGCCCCCGCACAACGAAGCGCGACCCCTTCGAGCGCACATAGTCCACCAAGAGGTTGTTGAACCCCTCCACCTCCACCCGGTCGCCGAACTCCTCAAGCGCCTGCTGGCACAGCGAAATGCGGCCCGACAGGAAGGAAGCGGGGTCCTTGTCGGCGGAAGTGCCGATGGCGACGACCACGCGATCGAACAGGCGCAAGGCGCGCTCGACGATGTCGCGGTGACCGTTGGTGATGGGATTGAAGCTACCCGGATAGACGACGATGGTCATCCCAAACCCTTTGTTGCGTGTGGAGGTGCGGCAACGGCAAGTGCCGCAAGGGCGCCGCCGCTGAAGGCGCGCCATCATAGGACAAAAGCCGCACGAGCGCGTTGGCGTGCCTTGAAGCCCGAACGCTTGCAGGGAACGCAGATGCCGTCGCTCCGAGAGAGGCGCCTCGCCTGCTATCGCCACAAGAACCGTTGCCTTCGGACAACGCTTCTTGCCCCAACCCAAGCCGTCCCATCACCCCGCCGCACTTCGCCGAGACGGCGAAGCCCGACGGG
>JAPPDJ010000150.1 GCA_028824555.1 Gammaproteobacteria bacterium
CACAGCGGCGTCTCGTCGCCCTCGCTACGCGCATTCATGAATAATCCGGGCTAGGAGCTGTCGGGTGCGGAGCATTCCCGACTCTGCGCCGGGCATTCGCCTGCCTATAGGCCGTCGAACCTCGGCGCGTCTCCGGCCACCGTCACGCGCCACATGCGGCGCACTTCGCCCTCGGGCCGGTTCAGCACCGGATAGTGCTGGGCGGCACGGTTGTCCCACATCACCACATCCCCCGGCCGCCACCGATGCACGTAGCAGAACTCCGGCCGGTGGGCGTGGTTGGTCAGGTAGTTGAGCAGGCCCGCGCTCTCCTCCGTACTCATGTGCTCGAACCTGCGGGTGAACTCCCAATTGAGGAACAGCGCCGTGCGCCCCGTCTCCGGGTGCGTCCGCAGTGCCGGATGCACTGCGTCCTCCTCCGGCCGCCGGTGGGAACTCGCGTCGTGAACCGCGCGCAAGTTGGCGAGCACGCGCTTCATGCCATCCGAGAGGGTCTCGAAGGCAAGATATTGATTGGCGAAGGCGGTCTCGCCGCCCCGACTCGGCAGTTCTTGCGCGGCAAGAATGGAGATGGCGGGCGGAGTCGCGTCAAACGTTGCATCCGAATGCCAGCGACCGGTCCGGAGTCCACTCGGCATGTTGATCGGCAGCACATAGGGATGGCTCTGAATCCCCGGCCCATGCGGGAACAGGTACAAGTCGCCAAACCGCCGTGCAAAGGCAAGCTGGTCATCGGCGCTTAAGTGCTGGCGCGGAAACACGAGCACCAGATACTCAAGAAAGGCGGCATGCACCTTGGCGAAGGCGCCATCGTCGAGGTGCGCCAAATCCACTTCCACCTCAGCCCCAATAGTGCCGGCGAGCGGCGTGACGACCACCTCGCTTGCCATTTGCGAAAGCGCTTCCGCCATGAGTGCCTCTACATCAGCCAGAGCCGAGAGCAACCTACGATGTGCGTTGCCCGGGCGCAACCCCGTGCCCGTGCAGGGATGGGTCTGGCGTGTTCCTTCAAAGAGCGTCAGCGCCACAAGAACCGTTGCCTTCGGACAACGCTTCTTGCCCCAGCCCAAGCCGTCCTATCACCCTGTCGCCATTCGGCCGGCTAGGAGCTTGCGCCGTAGAAAGCCACGTAGTGGCATTCTGCGGCGCGAGGTCGTAGGGAGGTGGGGGCTGGGGCCAGACGCCGAGCGCTAGCGAGGGGTTTGGCGGCGCTTGCGCCGTCCGAAGTCCGACAGGCTGCTACGGCGCGGGGATGGTGAGGCGGCAGAGCAGGGTGTTGTGGGTCTCGAGGTCCGCCGTCCAGATGAGTCGCGCCTCCTGCCGCCATTGGATGCGGTCGTAGCCGCCCTTGGGGCGCACGGTGGCTGGCGAGAACTCCCTGGCGTGGGGCCAGGCGCTGTCGTCGAAGTCTGGCGACATCCATCCTTCCGGACCGGAGCTCGCGCGGAACTCGCATGGCGCCACGCCCGGCCGCGGGTCCGACTCTTCCTCGCAAGCGCGGTCGAGAGGCGCTTCGTGGACGGTGAGGCAGCGCCAGCTCGTGTCTGATGCCGCGATCAGTTGCCCGCTCGCCGGGTCCGTGAACTGGGCGATGAAGCCGCCGTCGCCCATCTGCTGATTGTTCGCCCCGATGTACTCGAGGCCGGTGTCGTTCTCCTTGAAATCCTTGGCGACGAGATTGACCTGCAGCGGGTAATCGCCATTGAAGACGAAGGACTCGGCGTTGAACGAGCGCTCGGTCGTGATGGGCGTCGAGTCTTCGACAATCAGGCGCTCGCCGAGGTAGAGGGCAAACCAGTTGTCGGCCCATATCTCGCCGTGAATGGACACTCCCCCCGGCGAGTCGATGGCGGTCGGCTCGATCGGCGCATCGCCGCAGCCGCCCAGGGCCACGACGCCAAGGAGTGCAAACCTGTGCCGCAACGCCATGCGGTGCCCTTCCGTCCAGTGGATGGATGGATCGTAGCGCACCGCCACTGTGGGTAGCGGGGAACCTTGCTCCTTCCCGGCGCGTCAGCCATCCATCCGGCGTACGGGGGCGGCGTCAGCTCACCTCTCTTGGCGGAGGCTCTCGATGCTTGCCGAGGTGACCCAGCCGTCTGCGCCGTCTGCAAGTGCAATGCGGCTCCAGCCTTCACGACGTTCGAGGATCGTCAGCTCGGTTCCGGCCGGCAAGGGCGTGGGCAGGAGTGCCGGTGCACCGCGGCTGTCGGCGGTGTGCAGGGTCGTCTCAACGGTGGTGACCACGGCTTGGCTCGCGGGACTCGGCGTCAGGACAGCCAATGCCGTGACCACCGCGCACAGCACCACACAGGCTGCGCCGCCCCCGCGCCTGGCGCGTCGCCCCGAACCGGGCCAAGGCGCCAGCAGCAAGATGCCGATGGCAAACAGCGCGCCGCCCAACAGGAGCTGCGCCGATGGCGAGAGCAGGCCGCGCCAGAACAGCAGCGAGTCGATGGCGGTGGCAGTCTGGGGACGCGGCAGCCAGTCCGGCAACGAGGACCGCAGCGTGGCTAGGTTGCGGGTTGCGCGGTCGTGCCCCGGTGCGAGCACGAGGGCACGTCGGTAGGCCAGCACTGCCGTGCCTGTGTCGCCGGCGCCAATGGCGGCGTTGCCCCAATCGGCCAGGAGTTCGGGCGCGGACGGATGTGCTTGCGCCAGTTGCCCATAGTGACGTTGGGCCTCGGCGAAGCGTTGCTGACGCGCTGCCGGTGCCGACTCGTCGAGCGCGGCGGCATAGGCAGCTCGCGCTGTAGCCAGGTTGTCCGATCCATCCAACGTCGCGGCATGTGACTCCGCCGGCGACGGGAGGTCCCTTGCGCTCGCGCGCCCTAGCGGGCGCGTTGGAAGTTCCGCTAGCGCGGAACTTCTGGCCGCCCAAGCTGATGGCTCCGGCGCCAGGCCAGCGACCGACGCAACCACGACAAGAACCGCCGCGGCGGTCGCTTTCCCGGCCCAGCGCTGCGCCACGGCGCGGACCCCATCGGCGGTGGCACTGTCGATGGGTCGGCGGCCAGCGACGGGATCGAACGCCTCGGTTTCGAGGCGCGCGAGTTCGTCCGGCCGCTCGTCGCCGTGACCGGTGAGGCGGGCGAGCGTGCGCATGGCGTTGGTTGCTGCCGGTGCTCCTTCGCGAGCGGCGCCGGCGGCGGCGAGCGCCTGTTCCACCCGCGCGAGTGCGGCCCGGACTTCGCGGCGATGCCGGCGAGCCCCTCCGGTTCCTTCCAGCCAAAATCTCGAGCCCAGAACCAGCAACGGCAGTGCATAGAGCAGCGTCAGGGCCACCGCAAATGCCGTGCTGGACCAGACCGGCGTGAGCGTGTGCGCGGGGTCGCTCAAGGTCATGTCGGCGCCGGTCGTGACCTGTGGCGTTAGTGCCGGTGCGCCTGGGGCAGGCGACGCTGCCGGGGCGGCGGTTGGCGCACTACTGGTAGCAACATCGGTCACGCCCACGACTTCCCCGGCACCCACCGACAGTGCCACCGGCCGGCTCCGCGCCGTGCGATATTCGCCAGCCACGGGATCGAACCAAGAGAAGGCGATGGCGGGGATTTCCCCCACACCCTCGGCCATCACGCGCACCGTGGCATCGAAGGTTTTCGTGCTGGCATCGACCTGACCGACGTCCGGTGGTTCCAGCACCGTGAACTGCTCCGCCGGCAGGCCGGCATCGTGCAGGTTGGGTAGGCTCAGCCCGTCCAAGGCGCCGTCGCCGCCGATGCGGATGGTGAGTTCTATGGGTTCGCCGGCGCCCACAACCGTGCGACTGGCGGTCACGTCAATCGCATAGCCGGTGCCGATGGCGTTGACGAAGGTGGGTGGGCGCGCCGTCTCCGGCAAGGCCCGCACCACCAGCCGCTGCCGTTTGCCCTCCGCCAGAGCGAGCTGCGTGCGGGCGCGGCGAAAGCCGAAGGCGTCGCGGGTGGTTCCCACCTGCACCCGGGCTGCGACGCGGACGGGGCCGATGTCGAGTGCGCCGGGTTTGAGCGCGGTGATGCGCGCCGGAAAGGCCAGCCGGGTGAAGGTCTCGCCGCCCTCGGTTACCTGATCCTGCAGCGCCGGGAGTTGCACCGTGCCGCTGCGTGTTGGGAACGGGAACGTGCGTCCTCCCCCTGCGCCGGGCGCAACCTGCACCGCTTCGAGGTCGAACAGGGGCACGGCGAAGTCGAACTGCTCCACGTCACGCCGCAAGAGCCACTCGATCGTGACGTCGAATGTCTCCCCCGGCCAAACGGGGCGTTCCGGCAGCTTCAGCGCCAGGCGCATGTCCGTGGAAATCGCGAGTTCCTGAGCGGTGAACTTGGCTGCCTGGGTGACGGCCGCGACGCCGTTCTGCTCGACGGTGAGCGACGGAATGTCGTATTGCCCTGGCGATGCCGCCAGCACCCGCCAGCGATAAACGAAGGTGACCTCGCGCCAGTCGGAGCGGCGACCATTGACGATCTCGATGCGCGTCGAGACGTTGGGCGAGACACCAAGATAGGTGGACTCGGCACCGGCGATGACGAGTTCCGGCGGCGCCGGCGCCGGTTCCTCCTCGAAGCCCTTGGCCGAGAGGGCCAGCACAAATGGCAAGCCGGCGTGGATTTGATCGCCCTCGGCGGAGAGCTCTGCTGTGGCAGCACTGGCGGGCGCGGCCGCGAGGGAACCAACCGCGAGCACAAGGAAGCTCGCCAGGAGGCTGCGCCGAGGAAGGCTTCGGCAGCCGTTCGAGAAGAACACGGCCCGACGCCTCACCAGTCCTTCTCCACCGGGTCGGGCGATGCGTTGGTCAGGCGGCGGCGTTGGCGTTCGGCGTCGCGGTCGCGGATGGCCTGCAGGCGCTTGAGGGCCTGACGGCGGGACATCTGCTCGTCGTCCTCCGATTGCTGGTCTTGGGCTCGCGAATCTTGGTCTTGCTGGTTTTCGCCTTGGTTCGGCGGCTGAAGGAGGGCGATGGCGGCGGCAATGTGGTCCATGGCGTCAAGCTGGTCTGCGAGCGCCGGTTCCCAATCGGCGCTGGCGGCGTCGCCGAGCACGACGGAGGCACTGTGCATGAATCCGGCGGCTTGTCGCACCTCCTCGGCCGCTTCGGCGAAGGGTGGTGGCGCGGCGCCAGCTTGGCCGGGGTTGGGGGTGGAAGAGGTCGCATTGGCCTCGTCAGCCAACGCAGCCGCGATGGCGTCGGCGGTTGCCGCATGGCTGCCCTGCCGTGTGGCAATTGCACCGGGCGGCGGCTCGCCATCGGCTGAAGGAGCCTCACTGGCCGCGGGCTCTTCACTGGCCGCGGGCGCTTCACTAGCCGCAGGCGCTGCCACCTCCGCGTCCTTGCGCTCGAACTGTACGGTAGCGGCGCGGTCGTGGGTCTCTGCCTGCTCCATGCCGAGTTCGCGAAGGTGTTCGACGATGGTGTAGTACAGGCGACGAAGCTGCGCGATGTGCGTTCGCGCCTCATCGGCGGGCGCATGAACTTCGCTTCGGGCTTGACGGCATGGCTCGCTCGCGCTTTGCGCGCTGCTGCAACGACTGAGAGCATCGGCCTCGGCGATCGCCCGTTCCTCGAAGCGCTGCAAAGCGTCCTGTGCGGAGGCGGTCAGTTGCCGCGCAACCTCGGCTCGCTGACGTTCCGGCGGCGGCTCCTCGGTGTCACCGGCGTCGCCGTCGCCAGTGGCTTCGAGTTCCTCCGCGAGCAGGCTGTCGAGCCTTGCGAGCCGGTCCTCGTTGGCTGCGGCAATGCGCAGTAGCCGAGCGCCCGAATCCTCCATTTGCTGCGGGTCGCTCTCGGGATCGAGCAAGGCCGTCGCCTCCGTCTGTTCCGCATGGGCGAGTTCAATGAGTTCGCGAACGCCGGCGAAGCGTTCAATCGCTCTCGACAACGCCTGCAGCGCGGCCACCTGCTCCTCCAAGGCGCTGGCAGGCTCGTTCCGCTCGAGCGCCCGGTTGGCGCTGCGCATGGCTTCGACCGCTTCGGTGAGCGGCGGCGTCGCCTCCTTGGCGGCTGCAATCAGGCGTGCTGCTTCCGGGTCGTGGGCGCCATGGGCTGGCGGCGGTGTAGATGCGGCGCTCTCGAACCGCGCGAGCACCTCCACACTGCGGACGAGGGCGTCTTCTTGTCGGTCGCCCAGATGGTCTGCGGTGAGCCACCCCGGCGGGCCAGCGGAGTTCGCGTCTTCGTTGGCCTCGAGCCGGATGCCGGCTTGGGTGAAGTTCGCGAGCCGGCTGGTGTCTGCGGCCAGGGACAGTTCGTCTCCAGCCACGGCCTTCAGCACCGTTACCGGGTGCAAGAGTTGCTCATAGGCACGCTTAAGTTCGCCGAGCGCGGCATCGGCACGGCGGTGCGCCCGTTCGCCTTCGCTCCTGCGCAAGCGACGGCGGCTGTCGCTGATCGATTGCCGGGCGCGGTTTACATAGCTTTCGAGCCCCACGAGCTGGACGGCGCGAACGGTCTGTTCCGGTGAGCGCTCCGCCTCGTCAATCGAGTCGAGCAGGGCGCGTTCCTCGCCGGCGAGGTCCGCGACGTCCCCCGTGTCCGCCAGCAGCGTCCGCGCTTGCGTGGCCAATGGATCGAAGTCGGGCCGCGGGGCAGCACCGGCTTCGGGTGCGTCGGCAAGCAGGCGGCGCAACCGGTCGCGCAGGTTCCGCTGGTCGTCGATGGCGCGTTCGAGGCGCTGTTCGAGGCCCCGGCCCTGATTGAGCTGGTCTGCGAGTTGCTGAATCCGGCGCTGCACGAGTTCGAGGTTGACCCGCGCATCGTCGTCGTCTTCGGCGGCGCCCCGCACCGCGTCGGCGAACCAAGCTGCGCTGTCGCGATAGATGCCGATGGCGCGCTCCGGCTCCTCTGCCGCCGCATCGGCTTGGGCGGCAAGGGCAAGGCCGAGATTGAAAGCGGCCCGATAGCGAAGCTCCGCATCGGCGCCGGCATCGTCGCGGGCGGAGAGAAAGGCGTCGGCCGCCGCACCCGGGTCACCGCCAGCGAGGCGCTCGCGACCGACGTTGTAGCGCTGGCGGGGGGTCAATGGGGCAAGGTCGTCCTGCTCTTGCGGGGCGCTGTCGGTGGCCTCGGACGTTACCGCGTCGACGCCGTTGGTCTCGTTGGCGTCGGCTGCCTCTTGGCCGCCCGCCTGGTTGCTTGCGAGCGTCAGAAGGCAAAGGAGCATTGCTAGGCACGGCCCGATTGCCTCGCGAAGGGAACGGGGCTCGGCGCTGTTGTTCGGTTTGGCCATCGGCGAAGCTTGCGTCAATTCCGCGGGCGCGATGCGCCACCCACGGCCGGGGCCTCAATCTCTTTCGACTCCCACTCACGTCGGGAGTGGTGGGAAGGAATGGCCTTGCGTCGGCGGCTGGTTGCGAGCCAGACGGCGAGGGTGAGGCAAGCCAAAGCACCCAAGACGAACCAGCGGAAGTGCTCGATGGGGCTGCGGCGGAGCACTCGCGCCGATGTATCGGACACCAAGGGCTCCACGTGGGTTTCGATGATTGCATCTAGGTCCACGGCGGACGTTCCGGCCGGCACGTAGACGCCTTCGCTTTCGAGCGCGATGCGACGCAAGAGGTCGCCATCGAGCCTTGACTGCACCACCTGGCCGTCGGCGTCGCGCAGCGTGGTGCGGGCACCTGTTTCGGGGTCGGTCAAGGTGATGGGGCTGCCGGTCTCGCTGCCGAAGCCGATGGCGACGATGCGGATGCCTGCGGCCACGGCTTCGCGCAAGGCGTCCAGCGGCAGCGAGTCGTGATCTTCGCCGTCGGTAATCAGCAGCAGCACGCGCGGCACGCCGCGATTGGCACCGAAGGCTGCAGTGGCACGGCGGATCGCGTCGCCGATGCGGGTACCGCCGCGGCCGGCGGACTCCGTGTCCACGTTGCGCAGCACGAGGCGGAAGTAGCCGTAGTCGGAAGTGAGTGGCGTCATCACGCTGGCGCGTCCGGCGAAGGCGACGAGCCCCACGCGGTGCCCCGTCACACGATCTACGAACTCGGCGATTTCCGCTCGCGCCCGCGCCAGGCGGTTCGGCGCGGCGTCCTCGGCCAACATGCTGCGCGACACGTCGAGCGCCACCATGATGTCGGCGCGCAGGGGGCGGGACGAGAGGGTTTCGGTGCCGCCTGGCGTCTGCGGGCGCATGAGCGCGACGATGCCGAACAGCATGGTCGCGAGCACCAGAGCGAGACGTGCATAGCGGCGTCCGGCGCTGGCTTGCTGCACCAGGGCAGGGTGCATGGGCTGAGCGACGAAGCCGCGGAAGGCGTCGCGGCCGCGCAGTTCGAGCCAAGCGAGCAGCAGCGTGAGCGCAAGCGCGGGCCATACCAGATGTACCCACATGGGGGCCGCGAATGTCACCGCCCCCGTCATGGCGACCTCGCAAAGACGCTCGCGCGCAGAAGCCACGCCAGCGCCGCCAGCAACAGCCCGGCCGCCAAGGGAAGTCCGTAGTACTCGTCGAACTGTCGCATCCGGTCCTCGACGATGCGCGTGCGCTCGAGGCCATCGATCTCGGCATAGACACCCTCGAGCGCGTCGGCGTCGGTGGCGCGGAAGTGGCGCCCGCCCGTGCGCTCCGCCACTTCGGCAAGCGTTGCCTCGTCCACCTCCACCGGCATTTGCCGCAGCACCATGCGGCCGGTGAACGGGTCCTGCACGCGGATGGGTGCGAGGCCCTCGCTGCCGGCGGCAATGGTGTACACGCGAATGCCCTGGCTGCGCGCCAGCTCGGCGGCACCCGCCGGGGTTTCGACGCCGGCGTTGCTCACCCCGTCTGTGAGCAGCACGGCGATGCGCGAACGGGCCGGGGACTCTCGCAGCCGTTCTACCGCGAGGCCCAACGCGTCGCCGATGGCGGTGCCGTCCTCGCCGCGCACGCGGGCGAAGTCAAGGTCGCGAGCCGCGGCGGCAAGGTTCTCGTGGTCGAGGGTGAGTGGTGCTGCCGTGTCGGCGTAGGCGGCGAAGCCCACGAGACCAATAGCGTCGTCCGGGCGGCCGCGCAGCTCGTCGCCACCGAGCACGAAGCGCTCGAACACGTCCTTAACCACATCGAGCCGGGTTCGCTCCGGGTCCAGGTCCAGCGCCTGCATGGATGTGGAGCGGTCCACCACCATCATGATGGCGATGCCCTCGCGTTGAATGCGGCTGAATTGCTCGCCGATGCGGGGCCCCATTGCTGCGATCACCAAGGCCACGAAAGCGACGGCCAGCAGCGCGTCGGGCAGAAAGGCGAGCCGTACGCGCAGGCCCCGGCTGCGCACCGGCACGATCTGCACCGACGAGAAGACGACCACGCCGCCGCCGCGTCGCGCCAGCAGATACAGGAGCGGCACCAGCAGCAGGAAGAGGCCAAGTGCCGGGTCGCGGAACTCCAGCGCGCCGATCACGCCGCCACCGCTTGTTCTGGTGATGGCGCCGCCACCGCATCCCGCGTTTCCGCGAGAAACCGACGCGCTGCCTCCAAGGCTTTCCGGGACTCTTCCGCACCAGGTCTGTGGGCGGCGAATTTCACTTGGTCGCAGCGAGCGAGGAAGTCGGCGAGCAGGTCGCGATGGCTGCGGGAGAACTCCACATTCCGCCCTGCTTCGCGCAAGAACTCCTCGGTGGTGAGCTCAGGGGCTCGCACGGCGAGCCGTTCCTCGATGTAGCGACGAACGATGTCGGAGAGCTCCACGTACCAGGGGCCGGCCGCGGCATCGTCTGGCACGCCCTGCAACTCCAACCGTTCGAGGCGCTGCATGGCGCGCTCGAAGGCCGTCTCGCGCTCGCGCAGGGTTGTCATGGCGCGGCGACGGCTCCACAGCCAAATGCCGAGAGCTGCCAGGCCCGCAACCCCGATGGCCGTACCCGTGCCCCAGAACGCGACGCCCGGGCCGGGCTCTTCGAGCGGAGCACGCATGGGCAGCAGCGTGTCCACCACCGTTCCGTCCGGGAGTACCGACTCGATGGTGAACGGCAGTTCTTCGGTGAGGAGTTCCCTCGTCTGCGCTTCGGCGACGCCGCCACGTTCGTCCGTGTACTCGATGCGCAGGCGCGGGATGCGGTGGCGGCCGCTTAGTGGCGCCTCGAGCGTATAGCGCTGCGACGCCGTGCTCGCGCCGTCGCTTGCCACTTCCTCGCGCGGCGTGAAGTCGATGATGGCGAAGCGACCGAGGGCGTCGCCGAAGGCGGGCATTTCGACCGCGACCGAGGCCTCGGCAGTCACCGTGAGTGTGAGCAGGAGACTGTCACCCAATCGGGGCGTGGCGGGCGATAGCGTCACGGTGGCCTTGACGGGCCCTTCTTCGGTCACGATCGTCAAAGGTTCCTCTTGCTCGACCGCTGTTGAGTCGCCCTCAGACTCGTCCGACTGGCAGCCGCTCGCGACCAGAAGCGTCGCAAACAAGATTGCAGCGGGGGCCCGTTGTGGCGCCCTCACCGGCGGTTCCTCCGCTCCCTCATGCGAAGGAAAGCGAGCAACGGGTCCACGACAGAACCAGACGCGTCGATGTCAATGAGATCAATGCCGGAGGTGCGCAGATCACGACGCAGGGCGTCGCCTCGGGCGATGGCATCCTCACGGAAGACGGTTTGGAAAGCTGGATCGGCGCTGTCGATGAGTCGTTCCCTGCCGGTCTCGGCATCGCGCAGCGTCACGAGGCCGGCGGGCGCGAGTTCAACTTCGCGGGGATCGGTCACGCGCACCGCTACCACATCGTGCTTGCGCGCGGCACCACGCACGGCATCGATCCACGCCGTGTCAAGAAAGTCGGTGACGAGAAACAGCACGGCGCGCCGTGGCAGAACTCGGCGGCAGAACTCGAGGGCCTGGGCAATGTCGGTGCCTCGGCGCTGCCCGAGCGGCGCATCGCCCTGCCTTCGCAATCGCTCCCGCGCCGCCCGCAAGCGTGCGAGCGCAGCGGCAACCATGCCGCGTGGCGCCGGGCCTCTCCCGACCGCCTCCTCCTGACCTCGCGCCAGCACTTCCCGCACCACCCGCAGTGCGTGTTTCTGCCCCTTGCGCGGGGGGATGTACTCGTCCACGTCGCGGTGGAACAGCAGAAGTCCTACCTTGTCGTCGTTGTAGATGGCGGAGAAGGCCACGAGGGCCGAGAACTCCACCGCCGCCTCGCGCTTGGAACGGTGCGCCGAGCCGAAATCGAGCGAGGCGCTCATGTCCACGAGCAGCAGCACCGTGAGCTGGCGCTCCTCAACGTAGCGCTTGACGAACGGCGTGCCGACGCGGGCCGTGACGTTCCAGTCGATGGTGCGCACGTCGTCACCGGCGATGTAGGGCCGCACCTCGTCGAACTCCACGCCGCGCCCCCGAAACACCGAGACATAGGCGCCGGCCAGCACGTCCGCCACCTGGCGCCCGGTGCGAAGCTGGATGCGGCGGACTTGTCGGACGATCTCCGCGGGGAGCATTGGTCTATCCGGATTCGGGCTCTAGTGTCGTGTCACGGCGTGACACTACGGCACTTCGACGTGGGCGAGGATGGTGTCGACGATGTCGTCGGAACTCCTGCCTTCGGCCTCCGCCTCATAGGTGACGGCGACGCGGTGCCGCAGCACGTCCGGCGCTACCGTCTTGACATCGTGCGGACTGGTGTAGCCGCGACCCGCCAGCAAAGCGTGCGATTTCGCCAGCTTCACCAAGTTGAGCGAGGCACGCACCGAGGCGCCGAACTCGATCAGATTGGCTAGCTCGGCGAGCCCGGATGCCGCCGGTTCGCGGGTTGCGGCCACCAAGTCCACCGCATAGCGCTTCACCTTGTCGTCCACGAACACGCGCCGTGCCACGTCCCGAGCGGTGAGGATCTCGCTCGCCGCCATCACGCTGCCCGCCTGCGGCAAGCGACCGGCGCCGGCCATGCGGTCGATCACCCGCACCTCGTCGTCGCGGCTGAGATAGCCCACCTTGAGCTTCATCATGAAGCGGTCGAGCTGCGCTTCGGGCAGGGGATAGGTGCCTTCCTGCTCGATGGGGTTTTGCGTCGCCATCACGAGGAACGGCTCTTCGAGTCCGAAGGTCTCCTCGCCGAGAGTCACTTGCCGCTCCTGCATGGCCTCGAGCAGCGCTGCCTGCACCTTGGCCGGGGCGCGGTTGATCTCGTCGGCCAGAACCAGGTTGCCGAACACCGGCCCCTTGCGCACCGAATAGCTGCCTTCCCGGGGATTGAATATCTGCGTGCCGGTGACATCGCCCGGCAGCATGTCCGGCGTGAACTGGATGCGGGAGAACGTGCAGTCCAAGGTGTCGGCAAGCGTGCTGACGGTGAGGGTCTTGGCAAGGCCCGGCACGCCTTCGAGCAGAACGTGACCGTCGGCCAAGAGCGCAAGCAGCAGGCGCGCCAGGAGCTCGTCCTGACCCACGAGCACCTTGCCCACCTCCGCCTTGACGGCGTCGAAGCGCTCCTGAACGGCGGTGACTTCAGCGGCAAGGTCGGTCGTGGCTGGCGAGGATTGTGTCTGTTCCATGTTGTGGTCTTTAAGGTTCCTTGTTTGAGACGACTTGTATGAGGCGGCGGCCCGCCGTGGTGGTCGCTGCGACCGAACAGAGGCGTAAGCGGTCAGCGAATCGTGATGAAGAGGCGGCTCTCGCCCCGCTGCACACGCAGTGCCAGCAAGCCGCCCTCTTCTGCGGTCACGGCGTCAAACTCCTCCACCGACCCCACCGCCCGGCGGTTCACCGACAGCACCACGTCGCCTTCCCGGAGCCCAGAACGCCAGGCGAGGGAGTTGCGGTCGATGCTGCCCACCTCCACGCCGCTGATTGTGCCGAACTGTTCATGGTCACCCGTGAGATTGCGGAATTCCACGCCCTCTAGCTTGGGCGAAGACGAGGCGCCGGCGATGGTCTGGCGCTCCGGTTCGCCGATGGTGGCCTTGATGCGGAGCTCTTCCTCGCCGTCGCGCAGAACGCCCAGCGTGACATCATCGCCGGCGCGCATGAGGCCCACGCGATTGCGCAGTTCCGCCGATGTCGCAAGGTCGTCGCCGTCGAGCGAGGTGATGATGTCGCCTTCCTGGATGCCAGCCTCCTGCGCGGCGCTCTGTTCGACGACCCGCGCTACCCAGGCGCCGGTCACGTCGTCCGCCAGATCGAGGGCCTCGCGCAGTTCCGGTGTCACGTCCTCGATCATCACGCCCAAGAGGCCGCGGCGCACCTCGCCGAATTCGATGAGCTGGTCCACCACGCCGCGAACGATGTGCACAGGCACCGCGAAGCCGATGCCAACGTTGAACCCATCCCCGGCTCCGCCCCCGGAAGGCGCGAATATGGCCGTGTTGATGCCGACGAGGCGTCCGTCGAGGTCCACCAGCGCGCCGCCGGAGTTGCCGGGGTTGATGGATGCATCGGTCTGGATGAAGTCCTCGTAGCCTTGCCGGATAAGCCCGGTGCGCCCGAGCGCGCTGACGATGCCGGCGGTGACGGTGTGCTCCAGCCGAAACGGGTTGCCGATGGCAATGACGAAATCTCCCACCTCGAGCGACTCGGCTTCGGCCAAAGGCAATTGGGTGAGCTCTTCCGCCTCGATGCTGAGCAGCGCCACGTCCGTGCCCGGATCGCTGCCGACGAGTTCCGCATCGAACGAGCGGCCGTCCTTCAGGCTCACCCGGATTCGATCGGAGTTGCGCACGAGATGCTGATTGGTGACCACCAACCCTTCACCGGCATCGATGATGACGCCAGAGCCGACGTTTTGGGCTCGCCGCGTCATCTGCTGGGGTGCGTCTTGCGGAATGTTGAAAAAGCGCCGAAAGCGCGGGTCGTTGAACCAGGGGTTGCGCACTTCCCGCGAACTTTCGACGGAGATGTTGACCACCGCTGGTGCCACGTCGCGTAACACCGGCGCAAACGTGAGCTTGCCGTCATGACCGAGCGCCGGTAGGGCCAGCAGCGTTGCGGCGAGTGCCCAAAGGGCGAGCGTTCGCCTGGGCACGAGCATTCTCTGAATACCGTTCATGCATCTCCCTCTTGCGTGCGCGAATTCTGACGCAACGGACTCTCTGTGCAACGATGCACCACGACGTTGGAACGTCACGGCCACCGCGCACTCTCTTTGGCAGTCAAACGTGGGGGCCATTGCGCCCGATTTCAACCGAGCGGAGGTAGCGCGGGAAGGCTGGCCGTCAACGCTGCTATGCTCGACGGCGTGAACCGCCAGCCTGTCCCCTACATGGAGCGTTCGCGCCTCTACTACGAGGCGCAGGGCTTCACCCGCGCCTACACCTGGGCGCAGTTTGACGACGCGCCGTTCTCTCCCATGCCCAAGCCCTTGGCGGAGTCGAAGCTGGTTCTGATCACGACGGCGGCGCTGTATGACCGGGAAGCATCGGACCCGCGCTACGTGGCCTCCGCACCGCTGGTGCCCCCACCCGAACGCCTCTATGCGAATGACCTCTCCTGGGACAAGGACGCGACCCACATGGAGGATCGCGGCAGCTACTTCCCGGTGGCTCCGCTCTTGGCCGCCTGCGAGGATGGTCGCGTTGGTGACTTGGCCGAGCGCTTCCACTGCGTCCCGACGGACTACAGCAAGCGCCGCACGCGCGAGGTGGATGCCCCGGAGATCCTCAAGCGCTGTCGCGAAGACGCCGCCGACGTCGCGTTGCTCGTGCCGGTCTGACCCGTGTGCCACCAGACCGTGAGTCTGGTCGCGCGGCATCTTGAAGCGAACGGCATCCCCACCGTGGTTCTCGGCTCCGCCCTCGACATCGTCGAACACTGCGGCGTCGCCCGCTTCGCCTTCGTCGACTTTCCCCTCGGCAACCCCTGCGGCAAGCCGGGCGACGTGGCCATGCAGGCAAGCATCGTCGACTCCGCGCTGGCACTTTTCGACTCCGCCCAAGAGCCCCGAACCACCGTTCCCCTGCCGTGGCGATGGCACCACGACGAATGGCGCGAACGCTACATGCAGGTATCGCCGGAGAACCTCGCAGAACTCCGCCGCAAAGGCGACGAGCGCCGCGCCGAACGCCAAGCCTTGCGCGACGCTGGCCGGGTAAGGCAGGAGTAACGGCTCTGCGAAAGAGCCCTCGAGAGTCACTTAAGGCATTTCCGGTTGACATCCCCACCGCTTTCCGTCACGTTGCCAGGTTGAACTTGGGGAAGGGGAATCCATGAAGTTCGGCGTTCAGGTCAATTGCTATCGCACCACTTGGGACGACA
The DNA here is from genome assembly GCA_028824555.1 of Gammaproteobacteria bacterium. Lineage (GTDB taxonomy): Bacteria > Pseudomonadota > Gammaproteobacteria > Pseudomonadales > Azotimanducaceae > VXYL01. The sequence continues at coordinate 15,114 of JAPPDJ010000150.1, forward strand.
TCAGTCGCTCCATCGAAACCATGGAGGCGGGGCGCTGGAACAGCCTTTGGTTCGCCGACCATTTCCTTCCGCCAGGGCGCCGGGAAGACGAGCACCTCACCGCGTTCGAGGGCTACACCATCCTCGCCGTGGCCGCCGGCATGACCGAGAAGCTCGAACTTGGCCACCTCGTCCTCGGCAACACCTACCGCAATCCCGCCCTCGTGGCGAAGATGGCCGCCACCCTCGACCAAGCCTCCAGGGGCCGCTTCGTCCTTGCCCTCGGCGCGGCCTGGTTCAAGCGCGAGCATGAGGCGTTCGGCTGGACGTTCCCCTCGATGAAGGAACGTCAGGATCGCTTTCAGGAAGCCTGCGAACTGATCCGCATGATGTTCACCGCCGACGGACCGGTGGACTACAACGGCAAGTACTACCAGCTCGATCAGGCGCCCCTCTCCCCCGGCTGCTACCAGAAGCCGCACACGCCCATCATGGTGGGCGGCACCGGCGAGCGCCGCACCCTGCGTACCCTCGCCATGTTCGGCGACGTGTTCAACCTCGACGGCTGGGCCGGGCAGGGCATGTCGATGGAAATCTACCGCCACAAGATGAACGTGCTCGACAAGCACTGCGCCGATGTGGGCAGGGATCCGGCCGAAATCAAGAAAACGCTTCTGATGCCGCTCCTCATCACTGAGGACAAGGAGCGGATCGAGCGGTTCGAAAAGGCTCTCGGCAAGGGCTCCATGGCGGGACCGAAGAACCAGGTGATCGACCGCATCGGCGAGTTCGAGCGCGAGGGCGTCGCCGAGATCATGTTCGGTGGCATCCGCACCGGCGACGTTGCGAGCTATCAGCGGGTGGAAGAGGAGATTGTGGCGGCGTTCGGCTAAAGGGCACCACGTAACAGACGTTTCAAGTTCAGGCTGCGCCGAGGCGGGGCCGACAAGCATGGAGAGCCACAATGGCACATGACATCGTGATCCGAGGCGGCGAGATCGTGGACGGCACCGGCGCCGAGGCCACGCCCGGCGATGTTGCCATCGACGACGGTCGCATCTCCGCCGTTGGCAAGGTGGACGCCAAGGGCCGGCAGGAAATCGACGCCGCCGGCAACCTCGTGTCCCCAGGCTTCGTCGATCTGCACACCCACCTCGACGCCCAGATCGGCTGGGACCCGCAGATGACGCCGGTGAGCTGGCATGGCGTTACCACGGCGCTGCTCGGCAACTGCGGCGTCACCTTCGCGCCCTGCAAGCCGCAGGATGTCGAACTACTCGCGGCGATGATGGAAACCGTCGAGGACATCCCCAAGAACGCCATCCTCACCGGCCTTCCTTGGGACTGGGAAGGCTACGGCGGCTATCTCGACGCCATCGAACGCCTGAATCCCGCCCTCAACGTGGCGGGCATGGTCGGCCACTGCGCGGTGCGCTTCTATGTCATGGGCGAGCGCGCGGTGGAGGAACAAGCGACCTCGGAAGAGCGCAAGATGATGGCGGACGTGGTGGCCGACTCCATCGACCGCGGTGCCGTGGGCTTCTCCACCAACCGCTACCCGCCGCACAAGCTGCCGGACGGACGCTCGATTCCAGGCACCTTTGCAGACCCCGAAGAACTCGTGGAAATCGCCAAGGCGGTCGGCCCCCGCAACGGCCTCATGCAGGCCGTGGGCGCCAACTTCGACGTGCTGAAGGCGATGGCGAGCACCAGCCGTGGCCGCATCCTGTTCAGCTACGGCACGGGCCCGCAGGAAGGTTCCGGCAACGAGCAGGCGAAACACCTTGCGCAGCTTGCCGAACACGGCGACTTCACTGCCATTACCCAAGTGCGCGGGTCCGGCTTCATGTTCGGCCTGCAATCGAACCTGCCGGTACAGGGCGAGACTTGGGACGCGTTGCGGAAAATGGACCTCGCGGGTCGCCTAGCGGCGATTCGCGATGAGGACACCGCCGCGAAGCTGGTCCGTGAAGGCAGGGCGCAGAAGACCCGCTTCCCCCTTGCACAGGTGTTCTACCTCGGCGACGGCGAGACGCCGGACTATGCCGCCGGCCCCGAAATGAGCGCCGAAGCGCTGGCATCCGCCGCCGGCGAGCATTGGGTGGAGACGTTCCTGCGCCTGTCCCGCGAAACCGACGGCAAGGCCCTCTTCAACCTGCGCATGTTCAACCAAAGCCTGAAGGAACTCGGCGACCTCTTCCGCAGCGACCATATCTTCCCAAGCCTGGGCGACGCCGGCGCGCACGTGTCGCAGATCATGGACGCCGGCTGGCCGAGCTTCGTGCTCTCGCACTGGATTCGGGACACCGGCCTCTACAGCATGGGCGAAGGCATCCGCCGCCTGACGTCCGGCCCCGCTCGTGTGCTGGGCCTCAAGGACCGCGGCACCCTGGCCCCGGGAATGCGCGCCGACATCAACGTCTTCGACCCGACCGAGGTGGCGGAACTGCAGCCGGAGCTCGTCCACGACTTCCCCGGCGGCGCCCCCCGCTACATCCAACGCTCGAAGGGCTACAAGACGACGCTCGTCAACGGCGCTGTAACGCTGGTGGATGGCGAGCACACAGGCGAACGGGCCGGCGAGGTGTTGCGCCACGCCGGCTGACTGAGCTCCCTTCGGACGTCGGCCTGCAAGGAATCGAGCAGGCCGCGCCGGCACGGGCCTTGTAGGGGCGGGGCTTGTCCCCGCCCGTCTTGAACGCACCGAGGAAACCGTCGAAGCAAAGCAGTTCGCGCAAGCGAACTGCAACTCGCGCGCGCCAGGGCGCGCCGGGACAAGCCCGTCCCCTACGAAGAAAGCGGCTAGGGACCATAGGGTTGCGTGGCTTTCTCCATGGAAGGACTTCCTGCCCTCTAGGTTAGTCGCCGTCAGTTGTCCCTTGGGGCGAGCAACCTCGCCAGCCAATGGTCGAGGCTGGTAAAGCGGCCGCCGCCCGTGAAAAACAGCGACAGCAGCATCACGAAGTACATGGCGGCGAACTCGATGCCGTTGTTGAGGATCGTCACGCTGCCGCGGCCCGTGAGCCAGCGATAGTCGCCGTGCTCGCGCAGGATGGAGCGGATTTCGGCCTTGCGCTCGGCGGCTTCCATCACCCGGTCGTTCGATAGCCAACTGCTTGCATCGGAGATGGCGAGCCAGCCGTTCTCCCAATGCACCGCAAAGGCAGCGACCAGCATCGTCACCATGAGCGGAATCGCCACGAGCCTCGTGGCGAGACCAACGAGCAGCAGGATGCCACCGACGAACTCCGCGCCGATGACGAGCACGACCATGAGTTCCGGCAGCGGCAGGCCCAGCGAGCCTTCAAACCAGCGCACCGTGCCCTCGAAGCCCGTCAGCTTCGTCCATCCGGCCTGAATCATCACGGGGGCGAGAATCAGGCGCAGCAGCAGCGGCGCGACGCCATCAAGGGGCCTCGCGATGTGGAGGGCACGGTCGTATTGCTCGCGAAGTGCATTCACTAGCCGGTTCATCATCCTTCCAGTCCGGTAGCCGTTTGTGGGCCAATTCTAGTAGGCGCCAATTCCTGCCCCACAGGACCGATTGCCCGTCGGACCTCGGTCGCGTCGACGACGGCACGTGGGCCGCGCTGGCGGATGGAGGGCGGGACGCCCTCCCTCCAAAGAGGCCGTCACTTGGCGCCACGGACGTTCTGGAGGGAGGGCGTCCCGCCCTCCGTCGCGCCCTCTAGGGCGCGCATCAGCCCTCGAACATCGCCGCCAAGGCCCTGACGGGCGCGGAGCGTCCTGGGCCCTCGCGCCGTCACTCCCGCCCGGAGTCGGGGTACGCTGCAACGGCAAAGCAATCGTCAGGAGCTGCAAGTGAACCCGAACCCCGGTGCCGTCGCCGAGCTTCTCGCCGCCGTCTATGGCCACGAGGTGGATTCGTCTGTCACCTATCCGACGGGCGTCGCATTCTCCGGCCGGCTCCGCCTGGCCGCAGGCCAAACGGCCGAGGGCGAGTCGCCAACGGATGTGGCAGCCAAGATTGCCCAAATCGCCGAGCCGTTGTTGCGCGAGCCAGGAACCGTGCCGGACGCGGCACCTTGCCTCGCTCTCGCCTGCTTCGCCGATGAACTCTTCGCCGTCACCGGCGTCCCGCAGCACCGCGACTTCCTGCTCCACCAGGCCGACCGTTTCGTTGCCGACCCCGACGTGCGCGTCGAGGATTTCTTCTTCGCCGGCACGCTGCTCGGCCGCGCCTACGCCCTCACAGGCGAGGCGTCCTACCGTGACCAACTCGTGAATTTCCTCCGCTCCATCGACACCCGCCAGCCGAATGGCCTCTATTGGCACTGCCACGCTTCACCGTGGCATTGGGGCCGCGGCAACGCCTTCGCCGCCTTGGGCTTCGCCGAAGCCCTCTCCTGCCTGCACCCCGAAGCGGACGTGGACGACCTTCTCGCCACCCACGTTGAACACCTAACCACCCTGGCGCAGCACCAGGACGAGACCGGCCTCTGGCGCCAACTCATCGACGACCCGAGCACCTACCTCGAACACAGCGCCACCACCATGATCGGCTACTCCGTCGCCCGCGGCCTACGCCGAGGCTGGCTGCCCCAAGACCCTTGGCGGGAGGTGGTGAACCGAGCGTGGCAAAGCGCCGCAGAGCGCATCGGCGCCGGCGGCGAACTCGAGCAGGTGTGCGTCGGCACCGGCCCCCTGCAATCGAGACAAGCCTACGTCGAACGCCCCTTCAACACGGGCGTCGATGCCCGTGGCGGCGCAATGGCCCTGTGGTTCGCGGTGGAGATGCTTCGGCTGCACGAGGAAGGGGCAGCGGCCGCCGGAAGCTAGCGCGTCCTTTCGGCAGTTGCTTCGCACCTACTGGGCCTCCGGTTCGCGCTCGCCGGAGTGATACGCTTACGCAACCGCAGGCACCGTGCGGCGAGACCGTAGGGGCGACCCTTGTGGTCGCCCGTGTCGACAGAGGCAAACCGTTCTGGAACGCGGGCGAGGACAAGCCTCGCCCCTACGGAGGCTCTCGCTGAAGCGTCGCGCAAGGCAGCAACCGAGCACATGAACGCCCAAGTCGAAACCCACGAGACCGTGGTCCGCATTCCGCGAGCAGCTTCCCATCACACAATTCTGGTCGCCCCGGACGGCAACTTCCTGGGAGTTGACCATGGCCAACTGACGACCGTGGCCACCGGAGACGACCGCGTGATGTGGCTGGCCGAAGATGCTGGCTCGTACCGACACGCAACAAACGGCCAGCGCGTGCAGGCGAGCGCAATCCCCGGCACCGACGGCGTGCATTTGCACACGAAGGACGGCGTTCTCGATGCAAGTGGCAGCCCCGCGACGTCCGCCGCCACATTCACCCCAAGCCACGGCCCGGAACAACTGCCCTCCGAGTCCCTCGCGTTCTTCCGCGCTAACGGCTGGGTATGCCTGACCTCCATCCTCGCGCCTGAGACCGTCGATGCCTTGCAGCGCCTCGCCGGCACCGATGGTCACGAACGCGGGAGCAACCAACCGCACGGCCATGTCCCAGCGGCGCTGAGCGCGGACTCGGCGGTCGCCAGAACCGCCGCCGAACCCGTATCCCTCTGGCTCATCCGCGCCTACATGCGAACCATGGAAATCCGCCTCGGGCACACACCCGCTCTGATCGTCCTGCATCCCGACGACGGCAAGCGCAATGTGCAGGGCTGGCATTCCGACTTCCCCTACCACTGGGGCATAGACGTGCCAGGGGTCGTTCCAACGCCCACCGGCGCCACCGTGCTCGGCGTGCAGCGCAACGTCTGCGTCTCCGAGTTCACCCGCGAACGCGGCGCCACGGCGTTCAAGCTGGGCTCCCACGCCAAAGACCACGGCCCGCCCGAGGAATGGGGCACAGCGGCTACCCAGCGCACCCCCGGCCACCGCGCTGAACACGGCCTCCCCTACAACGGACCAGATGCCGACGTGATCGAGGCCCCAGCCGGCAGCATCATCCTTTACGACGCGCGCACCTGGCACCGCGCCGGCGTCAACCGCACGCCGCACAGCCGCGCGGCGATGCTCCAAGCCATGACACCCATGTACATCATGCCCAAGAGCGACACCAGCGCCGCCTACAAGGACTTCCTCACAAGCCCGGCCCACGCCGAGCTATCGGCGCGTGAACGCGCGGAAATGCAAAGCCTCATGCTGCACACATTCAACGGCCCAAGCCAACAAGCCATCACCCCGGACCAGGAACTCACGGAACTCGCGCGCTCCCCAAGCAGTTCCTCCGGGTCCTACTGAACTACGCGGAGGAGCGCGTGGCCGACGTGGCGGACGCCGGACAGCCTGCTCCGACGTTGCCGCAAGGCAACAAGAGCGTCGTCACGTCGACGGCAGACGGCTTGGGCATTCGTAAGGCGTACAACGAAAACGGCAATCCGCACGCGAAGTACGTCCGAGAGGTGGGCTTCTATCGCCATTACGGCGACTCGCCGCTGATCCCGGACCTCCTTGAGTGCCTGCCGCAGGAACCGGCCATCGTTATCACGAAGGCTCCGGGCGTGCCCTGTTCGGCAGTCCGACTGAGCGCAAGCGAGCGTTGTCGGCTGTCCGAAGACTATGTGCACAAAGTCATGGACCTGCTATCCGTCGGCGGCGACTTGAACGCCTTGAAGGCGAGCCATTTCTTGGATGTTGGAGCGCAGGATCAGCGCGCCGAGGTCCTCGCGGCACTCGATCGCTACCCGACAGACTCGCGGTTGTCGGAGCGAATCCTTCACCGCCTGAGAAGCGCAGCGCAGGAGGTCGTCATCTCGAAGGAAATGCTGATAAAGCTCGATTGGAATGCGTCCAACGTCTTCATCAACGACGGCGCCATCAGCCAGTTCATCGACTTTGAGCAGTCGTTCGTCGGCACGAGTGAGATGCTCGCCGGCATCCTCCTTCACAACCCGCTCTGGCACGCACGATCCGTGTTCGAAGTACTACGGCGGCGCGGCTTCCTCTCGCAGCCGGTTGCGAACATGGCGACGTGGGTCCACTTCTCCTTTGCCGCGGTTCTGGCGGATTCCCGGGCACGGACCGGCACCGCTTGGGACACGCGCCGCTTGCAGTCCGCGTACCGGCGCCATGTCGTGGATCGCCTGAATGACCTCGGACTGGAGACGTAAGAAGGGCTGATTCAGTCCGTGTCGCCAGCCTCGCTAGCCCCGCGACCGCCGGCGCGCTCGAATCGCCCTTCCGGCGCCCCGCGTCGCGGCACTTCTGGCAGATTTCTGCGTCGCTGAAACTGCAAACGCATCGGGTGTTGCCTACGGGTGTGTGAAATCGGGCGAGAGCCGAAGGAGGAAGTCTGTTTCGTCCCGGCAAGACAACGCCGCTCCGACTGCTTCGTCCACGGACCTGTCTCCGAGAGCCGCAAGGGTTTCCTGAGAGAGCGCAAGGTCGCGGTGGGCGAAGACGCGCCGGACAGCAGCGTCGCGTACAGGGCGTCCCACGGCATCGGACACGGGCCCTTCGCTCGGCGCGGTTCCCTCCCGATCACCGAGCGCCTTGCCCACGCGAGCCACCGCCGCAAGCGTACGGCGGGAGAATGAACCTTCGTTCATGGCCCTATGGATTTCGTGCGCCTGCCATCCGGGGAACGCCCGGCTCACGTCCGACTGCCGCCAGCCCGCGGCTTGGCGCAAGTAGATGGTGAGGCCCGTCGTTCGAGCGCCAGGTCGCCTTGCATTGCCGGTTTCCGGCACCTCGATCCACGCCTCCGGGAACCCCCAATCGAAGTAAAGCGAGAGCTTGCCACCCCGAGAGTCGGTGGAGTGATCCCAGCACGACATCTGGCAGGTGTCCGCCAAGCAACTCGATGGCTGCCCCTTGAGGGCGGGTGGCCGCCGGATGCAGGAACACTGTCTGATCAGCCTGCAAGATCCGCCAACGCTCACCATCACCATCACGCAAGAGAAGATCGCAGGTGCCGAAGGTCTCGATTGGCGAACCACGAACTGCTCCGATCAACGCGCAAAGTTGCGCCAATGCCTGCGCCGGTCGTTCGTGGTAGGTCGTGGTGGGTTCGCAAACCATCGCCGTCTCGGTGTCGCGATCCCAATACTCGATCCTGCCTTCGTAGCTCGCGATCTCGGAACGGGGAATCCGCTTCGGATGGCAGCCGGGGAACTCCAGACCATCGGCGTTCTCTTGAGGATCCTGCATGGATGCGGGGGGAAGAGGTCGATTCATCGGTTGTCCTCGGCTGAACGGATTGCCCCACCCTTGAGCCGATTCTGCCATACGCCCCAAGGGGCGCGCGCCAAGTCAAAAAACGACAAAAACGCGCGACCGGTCGCAGGCCCAACAATGGCCCGCGCGGTGCCGTGTGCGCGCGGTGCCGTGTGTATGTGCAGCTTGCGTTTCAGCCGCGTCGTGGTGGAGGGTGGCTTGTCAGCCTTGGGCGAAGTTTGGCGTCATCTTGTGTTGGTACGTTCGACCGCTTGGTCTGCGTCTACTCGCGTCCTCCTGGTGCCAGCGCGAACCCCTCGTAGTCATTCGCCGCCACCGCGTCGCATTTCTCCACATACGGCGGGAAGCCGATGAGGGGCATGAAGACCTGCGGTTTGCCGGGGATGTTCTTGCCGAGGTACCAGGAGTTGCAGGTGGGGTAGAGGGTTAGGTCGGCGACGGCGTTGACGTGGTCGACCCAGTCGTCCTCTGCGGGGGGCGTTGCCTCGATGGTGGCGATGCCCTTGTCGCGCAGGTAGGTGAGGCAGTCGTGAATCCACACGACGTGCTGCTCGATGGAGGTGATCATGTTGGTGAGGACCGAGGGGCTGCCTGGGCCGGAGATCATGAAGAGGTTGGGGAAGCCGACGGTGGATAGGCCGAGGTAGGTTCGTGGGCCGGCGGCCCACTTGTCGTCCAGGGTTTGGCCGCCCCGTCCGCGCACATCAATGTTGAGCAGTGCGCCGGTCATGGCATCGAAGCCGGTGGCGAAGATGAGGCTGTCGAGTTCGTACTCTTGGCCTCCCGTCACTACGCCCTTGGGCGTGATGCGTTCGACGGGGTTGTCGCGCACGTTCACGAGGCTCACGTTGTCGCGGTTGTAGGTCTCGAAATAGTTGGTGTCGAGGCACGGGCGCTTGCAGCCGATCACGTTGTCCGGTGAGAGGAGCTCTGCCGTCTTGGGGTCGCCCACGATTTCGCGGATGCGTTCGCGTACGAACCCGGCTGCGGTCTGGTTGGCTTCGCGGTTCGATAGGAGGTCGGCGTAGGCACCGAGGAACGTGAAGCCGCCGCGTTCCCAGCGTTCTTCATAATTCGAACGCCGCACTTCGGCGTCGTCCTCGAGCGCCGTGCCGTCATTGCTTGGCATCATGGAGCCGAAGCCGGCCGGCATTCGATAGTTGCGTTCGCGCAGGCCCGCGTAGTCGGCCTTGATCTCAGCCACTCGGTTCGGGTCTAGCGGTTCGTTTCGGGCCGGGATCGAGTAGTTGGGCGTGCGCTGGAACACGGTGAGGTGCGTTGCCTGGGCGGCAATGACGGGGATGGCCTGGATGGCGGAGGAACCCGTGCCGATGATGCCCACGCGCTTGCCGGTGAAGTCCACCGGCTCGTGCGGCCAACGGCCCGTGTGGTAGGTCTCGCCGGCGAAGCTGTCGCGGCCGGGGAAGTCGGGCAGGTTGGCGGAGGAGAGGCAACCCGTCGCCATGATGCAGAACTGCGCGGAGACGACATCGCCTTTGTCGGTCTCGACGCGCCAGCGCTTGGCTTCCTCATCGAAGTGGGCATTCGTGACGCGGGTGTTGAAGGAGATGTCGCGGCGCAGATCAAATCGGTCCGCCACGTGATTGGCGTAGCGGAGGATCTCCGGTTGCCCGGAGTAGCGCTCCGTCCACTCCCATTCCTGCTGCAGCTCCTCGGAGAAGCCGTAGGAATACTCCATGCTCTCGACATCGCAGCGGGCGCCCGGGTAGCGGTTCCAATACCAAGTGCCGCCCACGCCATCGCCCGTCTCGAAGACGCGAACCCGGAAACCGGCGTTGCGCAGGCGATGCAGCATGTACATGCCGGCGAACCCGGCACCCACGATTACCGCGTCGAAATGCTGTTCCTCTTGCGCCCCCGGCGCGGCCCTCGTCACCTCTGACACCGTCAAGATTGCTCCCAAGGTCAAACGGCGCGCATTCTACGCAAGACGAGCCGGGTTCGATCAGGGGAAATGCGAGCCGAGGCGCTGCCGCCAATCCTCGACGGTGGCGAGGTCCGGGCTCTCGACCGGCCCCGCATTCCAAACCGGCCCTGGCCACGCGTCGTCGGTCTCGTAGCGGCCGATCACGTGAATGTGCAACTGCGGCACCTGATTGCCAAGCGCGGCCACGTTGAGCTTGTCGACGCGGAACTCGGCGCTCAGGGCATTCGAGACACGCACGATCTCGTCGAACGCCTGCAAGGCGTCCTCCCGAGGCAGGTCGTGGTAATCGCGGAGATTAGCCCGCCGGGGCACGAGGATGGTCCACGGGAACCGATGGTCACGCATGAGCAGCAGCGTGCAGAGATCAAGTTCCGCGACGGGCAGAGTGTCTGCGGCCAAGCGCTCGTGAAGGGTGAACTCCATCGGCAGATTGTGCCACGAACGGTTGCCCGGCAAATGGAGTCGCCTCCGGTAGGGACAGGCTTGTACCGTGCGGAATCTGTCGCAGCGCCCAGAACGGGATGGACCAAGCCCGTCCGCTACAGCCCATCCAAGTTCCTTCGGCGTCAAGGGCGGCGAATATCCCTTCCCAGAGCGACACCAATCAAAACCCGGTCAAATGTTCGGCTTGAACATAACCCAATGTTGTATAAGGGAATAGTTTTTCGCATGTGCCGGAAAACCAGCAAAATGGCCAAACCGATCAAATGTTGACGCGTCGCGAACGAGGGCATCAAGCTCAATACGGCACGTAGCCAGATGACGAGGGTCTCGACGTCTTCGCTGGCCACAGGCCGCTTCTCTCGGGCGCAGTGGGTCGGCCACCCGGATCAGCTCCCCGTCGAGCGCCAACCGGATGATTTGCGACACCTGCGCCGCGTTGCGCTTGTCCACGCCTAGTCGGACGCGCAGGGTGGCATTCCGCATCCGCTCGCCACGCAGGTAGGTTAGCCCGTTGGGGTACATCGAGGAGGGCGGGGTCCGCGTCGATCTTGGCGGCGATGGCGATGTGGGTCTGGCGCCGAATCTCGTCGAGCCGGTCGTGGTCGTTGTCCCAGTTGTGTTTGGTCGCTCGGGGCATAGGACGATCATAGCTGCTCGCCCTAGGCGCCAGTGCGGTCCCCAAGGCACTTGCGCGGCCGCCGAGTGCCGGCTCGTCCGATACAGAGCGGTGGTCATTCGGGCGGACGCTGGTCGAGGAATTCGCGTGGCGACAGGATTCCGCGCCACGGGCTGGGCGGGAAATGCTCGAGATTGCCGGTCACGAGATACGGGGCCACCGCTGCGCGGGCGACTTCAGAGGAACGGCTCGTCGTCTGGGTCGTCCAGTCGGACGGGCAGCGGCGCGGGCACGAGTCCGTCGGTTCGTTCAGTGCGGGCGGGGACAAGCCCCGCCCCTACGGGGGGCACTTGCGCGCCTTGGCGGGTGCTTCGGCAGTTGGGTTCCTGGCGGCTAGCTGGCGGGGCTTTCGTGGCGGTGTTGGCCGGCGAGTTGTGCGATCACTCTGTCGTAGAACTTGCAAAGGCGCGGGTAGTCGATGGGGGGTGGGTGGTGGGCTGTGAGGTGGTGTTCTAGGGCGTCGAGGATTTCGTGCCAGCCGGCGGTGACGCCGGGGTTCCATGCCTTGGCGGGGCCACCGGGAAAGTCGCGGACGGATTCGAGGGTCATGCGGTCTTCGACGGTGAGGAGCATTCGCGTGCTGCCGCCTTCGCCGGCAACGGGCTCGATGGCGAAGCGCCAGAAGGCACCGTCGGTGCTGTCGAAGCGGATGGCGTGTTGGGGGTGGTACTCGCCCAGGGTGCCGGTCATGGGCGGCTGTGAGCGGAACGCGTAGGCGGCGCCGGTGTTCGGCTCGAAGGTCACGGGCAGGAGCCAAATCTCGATCTCTTCGGGATGCGAAAGCGCGTGCCATAGGCGCTCTGAGGTGACGGGGAACTCGCGGTTGATGCGGAAGGTGCCTATGTCGTCGAAAGTGCCGAGACGAGGGACGAAATCGACAAGGGCGGACCAGCTATTGAACCCGTACTCGCGTGCTAGGACCAGTTGGATGTTCTGGAGACCGAGGTTGGGTGCGTCCAGGAAGTAGGCTGCGACGCGTTCCCCGGCGTGGGACTCGCCTCGTTGCCAATCCCGAAGCAGGGATTTCGCCTGCTTGCGCAGGTTCTCGATGTTGGGGCCGTGGGGTGCGGGCATGGTCAACCTCCTTGGCGGTCGGCATCCGCGAACCGGCCGCGACAAGAAGGTCGCTGTCGAAATGGCGGAGGGGCTTGGCCCTTCCCGCGGATCAGGCGCGTTCCGCCCGGACGCGCGCGGGCACGATGCCACAGGGCCGGTGGAGGCTGCAACGCCGATGGTCGGTTCCCGTGTTCGGCGCTTGCTGGGGCCAGGAGCGGAGGCGTCTCGCCCTCCCTTGCGTGCCGAAGGCGCGCTTTTTCTTATGCGCCAAGCATTGCGTGCGTAGGGAGGGGACGCCTCCCTCCAAGGCCTTGCCCCCCGAGGATCAGCGTTTTGGAAAGCCGCCCACCCAGATGGGGCTGGACCAGGCCATGGCGTCGTTGGCTTGGGTGACGCGGATGAAATACCAGTCGCCGTGGCGGGTGCCTTGGTCGGTGAACTCGAACGCCACGTCCATTGCGCCTTCGGTGCGGGCGCGCCGGAGCCCAACTCGGTCGGTGTACTCGCCGAACGGAATCTCTGCCGTGGCTTGGCCGCGGCTGGCGTCGCGCAGCGAGAGTACGACCGTGCCTGGCGGGGTCGTTTGGTGACGGCGGAGGATGGGTGGGCCGCCGCCGAACTCTGTGGCTTCCTTGAGGCTCAGGGTTATCTGCCCGATGCGCTTTACGTCGGCCAGGGTGAGGAGCAGGGAGCTGGGGCCGCCTCGAGTGTGGGTGGCGAAGCGAACGGTGGTGGCGTCCACGAGTTCCACTTTCTGGATGTTTGCGTTGTGGAGGTCCTGGCCGGTGGCATCGACGATGGTTGCGCCTTCCACGGTGAGTTCGCCGCGCCAGCCGCGCCAGCCGCGGGGGTTGTCGCCGGGATGCATGGGGGTGGAGTCGGAGTGGAAGACGAGTTGGTATCGGCCGTCCTTGGGCGGGCCCGGCTCCGGCGGAAACTCGCGGCGGTCGATTTCGCGGTCGTTTTTCACCAGCACGATGCTGTCGATGGGGGCGGTGCCGATGACCCGGCCGCGCACTAAGCGATGCTCGGCGAACTCGGCCCGCTGGCCCATGCCGGTGCCGTTCACCGACACGTCCAGAATGATGCGGTCGCCGGTGGTGGCGTAGGTGTAGAGGTTCTTCATCGCGTCGAACAAGGCGTCGGTGGTGCGCTCGGTCGCGAGCAGCGCGCCGAGGCCGCCGCGCTGGGACAGCGAGCCTCCCTTGGGCGCGCTGTAGCCGGGCTGGCTGAGATGGTTGTCGCTGGCGGCGATGAAGCCCACTTGGTGGCCGTGGTTCAGGTACATGCGGCCGAACCACTCGAAGCTGCCGTGCTGCGACATGATCTCCACCAGCGGCTCGAGTTCGGGGTCGTTCTGGCGGTAGTCGCCGGACTGGTGGGCGTGCGGGATCACGACTACGTCACGGGGGTCGTGGTGGGTGCGCAGGCCCTGGTATAGGCGTGAGAGAGTGCCGTATTCCTGCGCCGGGATGCGCGGGCCTTGGAAAGGGCGTCGAAACAGGACGTTGTGGTGGCCGCCTTGGGGGCCGCGGATGGTCCATTCGTAGCCGACGAAGGCGACGAAGTGCCCGTCCCGGCTGGAGTTCTGCACGATGTCATTGAGCACGTTCCACTCGTGGTCGTCCATCCAGATGTCGTGTTCAGAGTGGGTGACATAGTCGAGCCGGGCGTCTTCCCGCGCCCACTCCATGAACCGCTGCGGCGTGCCCACGCCTTCGGCGAAGCCGGAGTGGCCGTGGGTGTCGCCCCAGTAGATGCGCCGCTCGGGCGCTTCCTGCACGAGGATGGGATTGGCGACTCCGCGGATGGCGCCGTCGGCGGAGCGGAAGGAAAACCGATACACGCCAGGTTGGCCCAAGGTGATGCCCGAAACGACGCGGATGGCGCTTCGGTCGCGTGGTCGGAAGGGGTGCTTCCAGCGCGGTGGCGGGTCCTCCTCCAAGCCATCGCGGTGCATCACGATTCGATTGCCGCCGACTGGAGCTACGTGCTGGTCGATGATGACGGCGGGATTGTCCTCGAGGGGTGGAGCGGTGTCGCCGGCCTCGCGGGCCGTGTGGACAAAGGTGGGGTGCCCGAAGGGCTCGCCGTTGAAGTGCACACCGTCGACGAGGTCGGCCGGCAACGGCTCATTCAGCATGTAGGTGGTCGTCCAGCGAAGCGGTACGCGTTCCTCTCCCGGCTCCGACGTGGGATAACCGAGCTCTTGCAGCATGCGGTCATGGTTCGCTTGCTCCTCATCGGTGCGGGGCCTGGCGGTCTGGTGGATTGCCCCGAAAAGATCGCCGTTAAGCCGAATCTCCCACCATTCGGGAATGGGCTCGCGGGCGCGGTTGTAGAAGCGGTCTTCGGCGCGAATGTGCAGGTCGAAGGGTTCGCCAGCGGCTACCACCGAAGGGGCGAAACCGTGCAGTGCGGCTACCGCCGTGCCGCCGATGGCGGTGGGCTGGATCGGCAGGCTCACGAGCAAGCCCGAGCCGTCGAAGTCCACGTACAGAGGCAAGGGCATGCGGTCGCTGCTGAAGTCGGGAAGCAGGATGCCAGCGCCGCCGCCACTGGTGTCGCCATAGGTGATCGTCACGGTATCGCCGGGTGCGAGCCGTCCGGAGACGACGCGGAACATCAGGTTGTCGATGCCGCCCCGGAAGCCGCCGTGCATCCCGGACATGAGCGCGCCGTGACGGGCGAAGGCGACTCGTGGATTCGACGAGGCGATGGTGACGTGGTTGTCGGCAGCGGGGTCGTCGGTTTGGAAGTGGCCGAAGCTCGCCATGAAATGGCGCGCCACGACGATGCCGCCGCCGGGCTCCACCGCTTTGGACCCGACGGTCCAGGTCTGGCGAATGGTGGCGTGGGTGCCCGCCTCAAACGGGCCCGTGTCTGCGACCAGGGTGCCGCGGGCGCTGGGCTCGTCGTCGATCAGGGTGAACTCGGCGATGAAATGATCGAGATTCCTCATGCCGCCTTCGCTGGCGCCGTAGGAGAGCACTTGCGACACGGTCTGGGTGGCATTCACCGGCACGTAGTCGCCGGTTAGGGAGTAGGCATTGATCCACGCCCAGAGGGTTTGCGCCCGGTCGCGGGCATTGGCGGCGTGCGTCGGCGCCTGCCCGAGGTCGGCCTTCAGCGCTTCCACCTGCGCCCGGAGGTCGTCGTCGAGATGGTCGGCTGGCGCGTCGTCCTGCGCGGCCGCGGCAGTGAGGCCAACCAACACGCAAGCTGCAAGGAGGCATCGAGGCATCGGCACTGCCGGCGTTCTCTTACGTGGACGCGAGGATTGTATGTCGGCAACCGTGAACGGCACCTGAACGGTGAGACGTTAGCAGGCTTTGGAGGGTTGGTGTACCTGCGTCCATGACCAATCCGGGGCAACGGGGCCGCGGAACGGGTACCGGGCGTTGGTTTTCAGTAGAATTCGCGCCCGCGCTCCACACACGACTTTCCGCCATGAAACTCGCTCCGATGGCATCGCTTGCGTGTCTCGCCGTCGCCGTGGGGCTGTGGCCGGCTTCCGCCCGGGCGGATGTTGTGGAGTGGCTCTACGACGTTGATGTGCCGGTCGTCGCGACAACGTCGGGCGAGGTGGATCCGCGTCGGGCAGCCGGGAGAGCGTTGCGGGAGTTGCTGGTGCGCATGACCGGTATCAAGCCGTTGCCAAACACCGCGGCCGTGCGCGGCGCGATTGCCAATCCAGACCGCTACTACGCCCAGTACGGCTTTGTGACGCGCGAGGCGCAGCCGGCGCTTGAAGACGACTCCGGGGTCGATGCCACCGAGACGCGCCTTGCGGTGCGCTTCGACACCTCGGCCGTGCTCGACCTGCTCCGCTCTGCCGAACTGCCGATATGGGGCCAAGACCGCCCCCGGGTGCTGATTTGGCTGGTGTTGGATCGCCGTGACGCGAGGCGCGAGGTTGCTTCCGCCACATCCGGCGACATCCCCGCAAAGCTGCACGAGGCAGCTCGTCAGCGCGGCCTGCTGGTGGAACTGCCGCTCTTGGATCTGCCCGATCAGCAGCTTGCTCCCGCCGACCTCTGGGGCGGATTCGGGGCTCGCATAGACACGGCTTCACGGCGCTACGACCCAGACGTGCTGGTCGTCGCGCGCTTGCACGAGGGGCGCGAAGGCGCATGGACCGTGGATTGGCGCTTGCGTGATCCAGGCGATCGCGCAAGCGAGGCAAGGGATCTGTCCTACGCGGCCGACGAAACCGAGTCACTGCGCTGGGCCATCGACCGCACCGCCGACGAACTCGGCCGCCGTCTGGCCGTGACCGGAACTTCGACGGACATCATGCAGCTCGTTGTCACCGGCGCCGACACGCCTCCCGCATACGGTGCCGTGCTGCGCTATCTCGCATCGCGGGAGTATCTGGAGCAAGTCGAGGTGGTCGGCTGGACCGGCACGTCGCTCGAACTCGCCCTGCACGCCCGCACCGACGCCAGCCGAGTGCGCGGGCTTTTGTCTCTGGGCGGCATGTTTGCCACGGGTGACTCGGTAGCCCTCGGCACAGGCCAACCCTTGGCGCACATGGTTTGGCAGGGCGCTCGATGATTCGCCAACTGCCGAACCTCATCACCATCGCCCGACTGGTGCTGGTGCCACCAGCGGGCTGGCTGCTTTGGCATCAGGACTACGGTGTGGCACTCGTGGTCATTGCCGTGGCGGGACTGTCGGACTTCATCGACGGCGAGCTGGCACGGCGCTTCGACTGGCGCAGCCGCTTTGGCGAATTCGCCGACCCGCTCGCGGACAAGCTGCTGGTGTCCGTGGTGTTTGTGGTGTTGGTATTGCAGCAGCACATACCGATCTGGTTGGTTGTGGTGGTCGTGCTGCGCGATGCGGTGATCCTCGGCGGCGCTGCCGCCTACCGGCTGTTGTTCCACGACATCGAGATTTCGCCCACGTTCGTGAGCAAGGCCAACACGGCGGTGCAGGTGGTGCTGCCGATTCTGGTGTTGGTGACGCTGCTCGACATCCCCACCTTGTCGGGGCTCGTGGCCGCGATCGTGGATCCTTGGCTGTTCGGCATCGCTGCCGCGTTTGCCATTTGGTCTGGCCTCGACTATGTGATCAGCTGGAGCCGGCGGGCCATCGACGGCATGCAGGAGCGGGGGGCGCCATGACTGCCCGGTTGGCGTCCGCATCGGCGCCCAAGCACCAGCTTGCGCTGCGCTTCCCGCTTCGGCCCCGGAGCCGCTTCGAACACTTCGTGGTTGGCGCCAACTCCGCGCCGGTGGAACGCCTGCGTGCGCCGGCCGCGAGATTCGAGTGCCTTTGGCTGTTCGGTTCGTCCGGGGTGGGCAAAACCCACCTGTTGCAGGCGACCTGCCACGCGGTGGCGGACGCCGCCTATCTGCCGGCGCGTCGTATCCCGGCGGATGAGGCGTCCCTCAAACGCTATGCACGCTTCCGAGCAACGCTCGTGGACGACGTGGAGGCCTGGCTCGGCCATGCCGCCACTGAGCGCGAGCTGTACAGCCTCTACAACGAGCTCGCTCGAGCCGAGGCGCGGCTGGTGTTCACGGCCTCCCGCTCCCCCCGCGAGTGCGACTTCGCCTTGCCCGACTTGGCGTCGCGGCTTTGCGCGGCCGAATGCTACGAAGTCGCGCGCCTGTCCGACGAAGACAAGCTGCCACTCCTCATCAACGCCGCCCAGGATCGGGGCCTCAGACTGTCCGAGGATGTGGTGCGTTTCCTCCTGACCAGGGTCAGCCGGGACCAGAAAGGCCTGCTCGACACGCTGAACCGTCTCGACCACGCCTCGCTGACGCGAAAGCGTGGCCTCACGGTGCCGTTCGTGAAAGAGGTGTTGGGGCTGTGAAGCCGAGTGCCGACGCGCGTCCCTTGCGCTGCGTGGTGGTGACCGGCGGCGGCACCGCCGGCCACACCGTGCCCACCTTGCCGGTGATCGAGCATCTCTTGGCGCAAGGCTGCGAGGTGCACTTCGTGGGTTCCCATTCGGGCCTGGAGGAGCGCTTGGTCAAGCCGCTTGGCGTGACTTATCACGGCGTCAGCACCGGCAAGCTGCGGCGCTATTTCTCGCTCGCCAACCTAACGGATCTGGCGCGCATCCCGCTCGGCGTCGTGCAGGCGTGGTTTCTGCTCGGGCGCATCGGCCCGCAGGTGGTGTTCGCCAAGGGCGGCTTCGTGTCGTTTGCGGCCGCGGTGGCTGGCTGGCTGCGCGGCGTGCCGCTGGTGACGCACGAATCCGACCTGACGCCGGGCCTTGCCAACCGATTGGTGGCGCCGCTGGCGCAAACCGTTTGCGTGAACTTCGACGAAACTGCCGGTGCCCTCGCGCGCACGGTCGCCACCGGAACGCCCCTGCGGCAGGCACTCGCCTGCGGCGACGCCGCGCGGGGGCGGGCGCTGCTTGGAATCGCGACCGACAAGCCCGTAATGCTGGTGGTGGGTGGCAGTCTCGGCGCCACGGCGCTGAACGAAGTGCTGCGCGAGACCCTCGATGCGCTGCTGCCGCGCTTCGTGGTGGTTCATGTCTGCGGCCCCGGACGGCTCGATCCGTCGCTTGAGGGGCGCGAGGGCTATGTACAGCGCGAGTACATCGACGAGGGCTGGGGCGATGTCATCGCCACGGCGGACTTCGTCGTCTCTCGCGCCGGCGCCAATGCGCTGTATGAATGGCTGGCGCTCGGCAAGCCCCATCTGCTGGTGCCGCTGCCGCGCAGTGTAAGCCGCGGCGACCAGATCGAGAACGCGGAATACGCCCGCAAGCGAGGATTGAGCCTCGTCATCGAGCAGGAGAAGCTGACGCCGGCAAGTCTCATCGACGGTGTCGGGTGCCTTGCCGACGCGTTGCCGGCGTGGCGCGAGCGGCTGGCCGGCTTTGGCCGTCGCGACAGCGCCCAACTCATCGTCGCCGAACTCGAACGCGCCGCCGCGACCCGAAACTGACCCAATCGCTCCCCTTTGCGAGGAGGAACAAGGACCAAGCATGTACCGTGTCAAGACATTCAACCAGATCGCCGCCCAGGGACTCGCCCGATTCCCGGAAGGCGCCTTCGATGTGGGCCCGGACACCTCCGAGCCGCACGCCATCCTGCTGCGCAGCCACAGGCTCGTCGGCAACGACATCGGCGCGGATGTGCGTGCCGTGGCGCGCGCCGGTGTCGGCTACAACAACGTGCCCGTGGACGAATGCACGCGGCAGGGCGTCGTGGTGTTCAACACGCCGGGCGCGAACGCGAACTCGGTCAAGGAACTCGTGCTGACGGCACTGCTGCTGTCCTCCCGCGATGTGCTTGGCGGCATCTCGTTCGTCGGCAGCCTCGGCAACGTCCACGACGAAGCCGAGTTGCATGCCGAGGTCGAGACACAGAAGAAGCGATTCAAGGGACACGAGCTGAAGGACCGCACTTTGGGAATCGTGGGCCTTGGCGCCGTGGGCTCGCTGGTGGCAAGTGCCGCGCTAGACCTCGGCATGAACGTGCTCGGCTACGACCCGGCGCTGTCTGTCGATGCAGCCTGGCGCTTGCCGAGCACGGTGCGGCGCATGGAGGGCACGGGGCCCCTGTTCGCCCGCTCCGACTACGTCACGTTGCACGCCCCGGCGTTGCCGGAAAACCGCGGCATGATCGATGCGACGAGCTTGGCGGGCTTCCGCCAAGGCTCGGTCCTGCTCAACTTCGCCCGGCAGGAGCTCGTGGACGAGGCCGCAGTGGCCGAGGCACTCGCGAGCGGACGCCTCTCGAGCTACTTCGGCGATTTCCCGAGCGTGGCCCTGCGCGAGTCTCCCAACGTCTTTGCCACGCCTCACCTGGGCGCGAGCACGACGGAGGCGGAGGAGAACTGCGCGGTGATGGCTGTCGACCAGCTCCGCGACTTCCTGCTCTACGGCAACATCGTCAACTCGGTGAACTTCCCGCAGGTGGCGCTGGACCCCGCCGGCGGGCACCGCATCGGCATCACGAACGTCAACCACCCCGGCATGTTGGGACAACTCACCGCCGTGCTGGCGGACGCCAACATCAACGTCATCGACATGATCAACAAGAGCCAGGACGACGTGGCCTACAACCTCATTGACCTCGACACGCCGCCCGACGCAGCCCTCATCGCGAGCCTAGAGGGCATCGAGGATGTCATGAACGTTCGGGTGTTCGATCCGGTGTAGCCGCTTCCACTGTGCCGTTGCGAAACGGGTTGGGACGTCGTCGCTGGCGTTCGCGGAAGCGGTCCGGGGAGAGGAGTGCGAGCATCTCGATGTCGGCGGGGGCGGCTTCGCCGACGATTTGGCTGGCGATGCACTCGGCGGCAAAGGGTGCCGTGACGGTGCCGTGCGAGCCGTGGCCCAGGCTGAACCAGACGCGTTCTTGGCTAGCGTCGCGGCCGACGATGGGAAGGCGATCGGATGTGACCGCCCGGATGCCGCGAAAGCTGGCGACGGCGGCATCTGGCACCGTCTTGGTCCAATCGGCAAGGCGCTTGGCGTTGGCGAGTTCGGCATCGCCGGCAGGCCACGGGCGGTATTCGTAGGTTGCGCCGACCCAAAGGCCATTGGCACCCGGCACCAACGAGCCGCGGCCCACGAGCGGTAGCGTGGGCATGTGGGGAACGCGGAAGAGGTCCATCTGGCCGCCGATGCCGGTTAGCTCCAGATACCCGAACTCGCCCCGCTGCGCGCCGGTGGCCAGCACTGTCGTCACGCCCTCCTCGGACACCTCGTCCCCTGCAATTCGCGGGTGCTCGAGCAATGCGCGCACGCACTCGCCGGCGTTCACGGTGAGCGCCGAGGGAGTGTGCAGCGCTACGTCGGGTACGGGTATGTCGGCGAGCCTCGACGCCTCTTCTGCAGACAAAAGGCGCACCCAATCCTTCGGCATGGCGCCGGCAACTCGGTGCAGCCTTGCGGCGTTTGCGTTGGCCCCCGCCACCTGCAGCATGCCGGTTTGGCGAGTTCCGCGCAGCACCTTCAACCGCTCGGACGAGTAGGCGAACGCTTGTGCCCGGAGTCGCGCTTGTGCAGTGGTGCCGGCGAGGAGTCGTCCATGCAGCACCGCCGCGGGAACGCGAGACGCGCCGGCGGCGATGCCGGCGGGGTCCACCAGCGCTGCCTCCACGCCCTTTTCCGCCAACGCCCGCGCCGCGCACGCGCCGGCGAGGCCAGCGCCGAGTACGTTGACGCGTTCCGGTGCGGCAAACCCAATGCCAGCGCCGCGAAACACTGCGGCGGTGGAATGTCGCTTGTGCGGGCGCTGATCGACGCGTCGGGTCTCGAATCCCGCCGCCTCAAGATCGCGCCGTACCTGCCCGGCTGCCGTGAAGGTGGTGACCGTGGCGCCAGCCCCTGAACTCCGCGCCATGCTGTGGAAGAGTTCGGCGCGCCACATGGCCGGGTTGCGGGTCGGGGCGAACCCATCGAGAAACCAGGCATCGACCCCGCATCGCTGCTGGCGGGCGAAGTCTTCGAGTCCCGGGGCCGCATCGCCATGCCAGACCGAGAGCTGGATTCGGCCTCCAGCAAAATGGCGTCGATGCCACCCGGCCAACGCCGGCGGCCAAGCATCGAGCAGTAGGGCGGCTAGCGGGTAGTCGCGCCGCCACTCTGCCAGCGCCTGCTCGGCATCGTCGCGACGCAAGGGATGGCGCTCGAAGGAAACGAAATGCAGGCGGCGAGTCTTGGCGACTTGGGCGGTGACGAGGAAGTTGAGACCGGTGCCGAAGCCAAGCTCTGCCACGGTGAAGAGCTCCGCCCCGCGGGCCCGCGTTTCGATGGCCGCCGGGCCGAGGAAGACTCGGAGCGTCTCCGCCGGACCGTCCGCATCGAAGTAGATGTCCTCGAAGACGGGCGAGACGGGCCGTCCGCCATCGAATTCGATGGCAGCAGGTTCTATGGCGAGAGCTTGGGACTCCGTTGCGCTTGCCTGAGGGCCCGCCATTGAGTCAGGGGCTAACCAGCGGGCGTGCCAACTTCCACCCCGCGGTTCGGCTCCTGCAGCCACTCGCTCCAAGAGCCCGGATACAGCGCCGGTTCCTCGTGCCCGGCCAGGAGCATGGCAAGGATGTTGTGGGTGGCGGTGACGCCGGAGCCGCAGTAGCTCACCACATCCGCCTCGGCAAGGGACGCAAAGCGGTCGCCACCGCGACGAAACCTGCCGCGTTCGTCGAGGTTCTCCGAGCACGGAAACGAAAGCGCGCCCGGAATGTGGCCGGCCACGGGATCGATGGGTTCTTCCTTGCCGGCGTATCGCTCCGATGCGCGAGCGTCGATGAGCGTGAGGTCGGGGCTGCGGGCGATGGCGTCGGCATCGACCGTTCTGGTGAGCGGCGTTCGGGGCGCGAAGTTCGTTGGCTGCGCTTCCGGCACCCTGGAGGTCAGTGCGCCGCCGTGCTCCAGCCACGCCGCGAGACCCCCGTCGAGGACTGCCACCGCTGCGTGCCCCAGCCAGCGCGCCAGCCACCAGAACCGGCAGGCGAACATGCCCCCGGCGTCGTCATAGGCGATGAACTGGGAGTCCGTCGTCGCCCCCCAGGCACGGAACCTCGCCACCAGTTGGTCGCGGTCCGGCAGCGGATGACGGCCTCGAACGCCGGGCGGCGCTGCCAAATCGCGATCGAGGTCGGCGAACCGGGCGCCTGGAATGTGTCCGCCGGCATAGGCGGCGGAGCCGTACTCGGCATCGGTGAGGGAGTGGCGGCAGTCGAAGCAGATCCAGCGCGGATCACCGGCATGCATCGCCAGCGTTTGGGCATCGATGAGCGTGCCTGACATGCGACGATCTTAACGCTTGTCTTCCCTTCAAAGGCCCGGCTGTCGCGGAAGTGGGGCAGGATGGCCTCCTTGCGATGCGCGATGTTTCAAGGCGGAAACGCTGGCTTTCAAACGGATACGGTTTGAGCATAAAGCGTCCTTGCAATTCGCCTTGCACCTGTGACAATGCGGCTTGGGTTCGGGCGATCGTCCGGCGAGACCGCAAGGCTTACATCAGGCGTTCTGGGCGAACGCCAAACCAAGGGGAGAATCTTGAGTTGAACGTGCTCGACTGGTGGTACGGTGCCATCGGCTTGTCCATTCCGGCGGCCATCCTGTTCACCTTGGCGATGACGCACGTGACCATCGTCGCGGTCACCGTCTATCTGCACCGGTGTTCGGCGCATCGGGCCTTGGACTTGCACCCCGCCTTGCAGGTCTTCTTTCGGGTCTGGCTTTGGCTCACCACCGGGATGGTCACCAAGGAATGGACGGCCATCCATCGCAAGCACCACGCCACCTGCGAGACCGACGACGATCCGCACAGCCCGCAGATCAGCGGCCTTGGCGAAATCCTGTTCAAGGGCACCGAGTACTACCGCGCCGCCAACACCCCCGAGACGCTGGCGAAGTATGGCAAGGGCACGCCCGACGACTGGCTTGAGCGCAACGTCTTCAGCCGCTTCAGCACCACCGGCGTCGTGCTCATGCTGCTGCTTGACATCGTGCTGTTCGGCACTGTGGGCATCGTCGTCTGGGCCGTGCAGATGATGTGGATTCCGTTTTTCGGTGCCGGGGTGATCAACGGCGTCGGCCACTACGTCGGCTACCGCAACTTCGAGTGCCCGGATGCGGCGCGCAACATCGTCCCGTGGGGGCTCGTCATCGGCGGTGAGGAACTGCACAACAACCACCACACCTACCCCAATTCGGCGCGCTTCTCCGCGAAGCCGTGGGAGATCGACCTCGGCTGGATGTACATCAAGCTCTTCGCCATGCTGGGTCTGGCCAAGCCCCTGTATACAGGGCCGGTGGCGGAGTGTGTCGAAGGCAAGTCGCACATCGACATGGACACGGCTTGGGCCGTCGTCAACGACCGCTTCCGCATCATGGCGCGCTACGCCGAGACGGTGGTGAAGCCGCTCGCGGAAGTGGAAATCGGCCGCGGCGACGCGGCTGCGCGCCGGATGGTGCGACGCGCCCGCAACGTGCTCTGTCGCGCCGAACGGATCATCCGGGACCGCGACCGTCGCGATATCGACGCCATCACCGAGTCGAGCGCGGTGCTGAAGACGATCTACGAAAAGCGGCTCGAACTCACTGAACTGTGGAACCGCCGCAACGGCGAAGAACTGCTGCAAGGGTTCGGCAAGTGGTGCGTCGAGGCGGAAGCCACGGGCATCAAGGCGCTGAGGGATTTCGTCGTTTACCTCCGCTCTTACTCAGTGCCGATGCGGGCGTAAGCGCCACCTTCCCTCAAGGCTCCCCGAACTCCGGAGGAGCGCGTCACATGCGCTCGACCGTCTCGATGCCGAGCAGGCCCAGGCCCGTGCGGATGCCATCAGCCGTGCTCCGGCACAGCAGCAGCCTTGAATTGCGCGCCGGGCCTTCCTCCAGCACCGGGCAGTTCTCGTAGAAGCGCATGAAGGCGGAGGCGAGATCGTAGAGCCAGGCGCAGAGGAAGTGCGGCATGGCCTGGGCGGCCACCTGCTCTAGCGTTTCCTGCCGGCGGGCGAGCGTCAGCGCCAGCACGTGTTCTTCAGGTGTGTCGACGGTTGGCGTGCCCGTCAGGGATGCGGGATTAACGCCGCCGCGGCGGAACAGGCTCTGGATGCGGGCGTAGGCGTATTGCAGGTAAGGCGCCGTGTTGCCGTCGAAGGACAGCATGGCCTGCCAGTCGAACACGTAGTCGCTGGTGCGGTTCTTCGAGAGATCCGCGTACTTGATGGCACCTATGCCAACGACCCGGGCGACGTCCTCGCGCTCGGTCGAGCTTAGGTGAGGGCTTTTGTCGGCGACGACGTGCCGGGCTCGTTGCACAGACTCGTCAAGCAAGTCGGTGAGCCGGAGTACATTGCCGTGACGCGTGGCGAAAGGACGCCCACCCGGACCTTGCATCAATCCGACCGCGTGATGTTCGAGGGACGCGTCGCCCTCATAGCCGACCGCGCGGCACACAGCGAATAGCTGGCGGAAGTGCAGGCCCTGCCGCGCATCTACGATATAGAGCACACGCTTGGCGTGCAGTGCGCCAACTCGGTAGCGGACGGCCGCCAAGTCGGTTGAGTGATAGAGGAAGGCGCCGTCCGACTTGCGCACGATGACGGGCGTCACCTTCCCATCTCGTCCGCGAAACTCGTCCAGGAAGACGCAAAGTGCCCCATCGTCTTCGGTGATGAGGCCGGCTTCATCGAGCTCGTTGACCACGGTCTCAAGGTCATCGTTGTAGGCGCTCTCGCCCCGCACGTGCTCCGGGCGCAGGCTCACGCCCAGCAGGTCATAGACCTCCTGGCAGTGCGACATCGATATATCGATGTAGCGACGCCAGATGTCGCGCACGGTGGGATCGCCTTGCTGCAGCATGGTCACCACGTCTCGGGCCCGTTCGGCAAAGGCGGTGTCATCTGCGAATCGCCGACGCGCCTCCTGGTAGAAGCGCTCGAGATCTGCAAGCTGCTCCTGGTCGCCGCCATCTCCTTGGTCCATGTCGCGCAGGTGCGCCACCAACATGCCGAAGCCGGTGCCCCAGTCGCCGACATGGTTCTGCCGCGTGACCTCGTAGCCGAGGGCCTCCAGCGTGCGTGCCAGGGCATCGCCAATGATGGTGCTGCGAAGATGGCCGACGTGCATCTCTTTGGCGAGGTTGGGATGTGAATAGTCGATGACGATGCGCTGGCCGGCGCCGGCTGGCGCTATGCCTGCATCTTCGGCAAGAACCTCGCCCAGGAACGTATCCGCCAGCGTGAAGCTGATGAAGCCAGGCCCGGTAACCGAGCAGGTGGCGATGCCGTGCAGGGGCATCGCGTCCACGGCGCGCTGCGCCAACTCGCGGGGGTTGATCTTCATGCGCTTCGCGGCACCCAGCGCGCCGTTGGCTTGGTAGTCGCCGAATTCCGGGCGCGTGGCTGGCCCGACGATGGCCGCGGTTCCGGGCTGGCAGCCAGCGGCTTCGAGTGCCGCCTCGGCCTTTGCGTTCAGTAACTCCCGGACGTTCACGGGTCAGTCGCCAGTGACATCCTCCGCCTGCCAGCCCTTGGGGCTATCCACCGCCACGAAGCTGACGTTTTGGCCATCCCTGAGGCCCGGCCGGCGATCGCCACCCGCCGCGCGGATGGAACGATAGTGGACGAAGATCTCGCCGCCCGAGTCGCGGATGATGAAGCCGAAGCCCTTGCTGCGATTGAACCACTTGACGGTACCGGTCTCGCGCTCTGCATCGGGCGGAATGTCTGGTGAGAAGGACCTGCGTCGGTCTGGTTCGGCGCGGCGACGGCGGCCGGCGGTGGCTGCGGCCGCAACGGCTGTGGCACGGGCACGGAACCGCACCGCCACCAAGCCGGTGCCACTGGCAGCGAGCCAGACAAGGACAAGCAGGGCAAGGACATTTTCGGCCAGAAACGACGCGTAAATGGCGGTGGCGGCGGCGGCAAACAGCGCCCCGACGACGAGGGCAACGAGAGTAGGCTTCATGGCGGTGGATCGCGCAACGCAAAGGCGGCGCATCATACTCTCAACGCGGCGGACGTTGGGGCACATGTACCCCCTTTGACGATGGGCCGTCGGAGGGAAGGCATTCTGCATTCCCTAGCGCCGGCAGGCGCCCGTCCTCGTAGGGGCGAGGCTTATCCTCGCCCGGGTTTGGTCACCCAAAGAAAAGGTCTCGCTTCACAGCAGTTCGCGCAAGCGAACTGCCAACGCGCCCGCAAGGGCGCGCGACCACAAGGGTCGCCCTACGGTGTGCGTTCGGCCTTCAACACCATGACATGCGCAAGCGGCACATCCGCCATGCCGCTCCGGGTACCTGTGTCGGTCAGCTCGATGTCTTCCGCCACGTCGAACCCGGCCACGAGTTCGCCGAACACCGTATAGCCCGGGCCCTCGTCCGTGGCGTCGAGATAATGGTTGTCCACCATGTTGATGTAGAACTGCGCGCCGGCGGAGTTCGGGTCTGCATGGCGCGCCATGGCCACGCTCCAGCGACGGTTGGCGAGGCCATTGCTGGATTCGTTCACCACCTGCCGGGGCGGCGTGCGGTATTCGAGCGCCCCGTCGTAGCCGCCGGTCTGGATCATGAAGCCGGCGATGACGCGATGGAACACGAG
This sequence comes from Gammaproteobacteria bacterium, assembly GCA_028824555.1. GTDB lineage: Bacteria > Pseudomonadota > Gammaproteobacteria > Pseudomonadales > Azotimanducaceae > VXYL01. The sequence continues at coordinate 42,428 of JAPPDJ010000150.1, forward strand.
ACCCTCGTAGAAGCCGGACTCCACGAGATCGAGGAAGTTGGCGACGCTGGCGGGGGCCTTGTCCGGAAAGAGCTCGATGATGAGTTCGCCGGCGGTAGTGGTGAGCGTGACGCGAGGCGGTGCTTCTTGGCCCGTCGCCTCGGCCTTTGCGGCGGCATTCGCAAGACCCATCGCCACCACCAGCGATCCGCCGAGGGCACGGACAACAGCACGTCGATTCACCTTCCTAGTTCCTTGAGATAGCGGCGCACGGTTTGCTCCATGCCGAACTCGAGCGCATCGGCGGTGAGCGCGTGGCCGATGGACACCTCCGCAATGTCGCCGATGGCGACGAAGGCGCGGAGGTTCGCTAGATCAAGGTCGTGACCGGCGTTCACTCCAAGCCCGATGTCCGCAGCATGGCGAGCGGCATCGCCGTAGCGCGACAGCGATGCCTTGGCGGCCGCGGTGTCGAGCCCCGCGGCGTTGACCACGTCGGCGTAGGGGCCCGTGTAAAGCTCGATGCGGTCAGCGCCCACATCGCGCGCCCGCTCGATTTGCGCGCGCACGGGGTCCATGAACAGGGACACGCGCACGCCCATCGACTTGAGCTCGGCAATGGTCTCGCGCACGCGGGCGAAAGTCGCGGTGCCGGCAAGGTCCCAGCCATGGTCGGAGGTGAGTTGATCGTCCGCGTCGGGCACCAGCGTGCACTGATCGGGCCGCGCTTGCCGCACCAACGCAAGAAAGCCGGGATAGCCGCCCCGTTCCCCGGCAGCGGGATTGCCCTCGATGTTGTATTCGATGCCAGCCGCGGCGCGGACGACCTGCTCCAAGGCCGGAACGTCGTCCGCGCGGATGTGGCGCTGGTCCGGGCGCGGATGCACGGTGATGCCGTCCACGCCGGCGGCGATCAGCTTGCGGGCGAAATCGCATACGTCCGGTCGCCCTGGGACTCCAGGCTCGAAGCGGGCGTTGCGCAGCCACGCGATCTTGTTGACGTTGACGGAAAGCGCCGTCATTGCCACGCGTCCCGGCGCTGCGGTCGCGACTTGATGAGCACTCCGAGGACGATGCCGATCAGCATCAGGCCACCCCCGATCAGCATCCAGCGAAGCTGGCGATCGTCTTCAAGATCGGCGTTGAGTACCCTGAGCGCCGCGAGTTCGTCCTCGGTGCGCCGCTGCGCGGCCACGAGTTCGGCTCGCTCGGCTTCCCATTGCTGTTGTGCAGCTTGCGTGGTGCGGTCCGGAGCCCCTCCCTCCTCAGGCGTTGCGATCTCCCTTGGAACGTCGACGCGCGGCACCGCCGTGTCCCCTTGGCGAGCATCCTCGGCCTCCTGTGCCCATGTTGGCAGGGCCGCCGCGGTCAGCAGCAAGGCAGCAACACCAAGCCAGGGGCTCTGGAACCGTCGCATCAGCCCGGCGGTTCCGTCGCGTTGCCTGCCTCCTCTCGGGAGTCGGCGAACTCGCCGCGCGCTGCAAGCCAGGCGCCAGACGCCAGCACCAGGATCACCGGGATGGCGATCACGGACGCTAGTCTGTATGTGACCCAAGCCTCTTCGCTGAAGTTGAGCGCCACATAGAGGTTCAGGCAACCAAAAAGCACGAAGCCGACAGCCCAGATCCAAGTGAAGTCGCGCCAGCCATCCTTCGACAGCTTCATGGCGCCGCCCAAGTTACGCTCGATGAAATCGCCCCGCCCCACAAAGCGGCTGCCGATGAGGGCGAGACCCATGATCCAGCCGACGACGGTGGGCTTCCACTGGATGAAAACCGGATTCCTGAGCAGCAGCGTGGCGGTGCCGATCACCATTGCCAGCCAGAACACGAGCCACATTTGCCCAGTGATGGGCCATTTCCGCAGCCGATAGAACAGAATCTGCACGGCCACTGCCGCCATGAGCGCACCGGTGGCCGCGTAGATGTCCACCAGAAAATAGACCGCGCCGAACACCACGACGGGCGCGAGTTCAAATGCCTGCTTCATGTCGGCGCCGTCGTCTCCTTGCGCGTGTTTCCGGTTTCGACTTGCAAAGGGATGCGTTTTTCGTTCCGGCAAGCGATCATAAGCGAAACCGCATACTTAACAACGGAGTTGCACCACCTTGAGCCAATTCCTCGCCGTCCATCCGGAACATCCGCAGCCCCGATTGGTGAAACGTGCAGCCGAGATTCTGGCCGGCGGCGGCGTCATCGCCTACCCCACCGATTCCACCTACGCACTTGCGTGTCAGGTTGGCGACAAGACTGCGGTGGAGCGCATCTGCCGCATCCGCCGGCTTGAGCGGGATCACCTGTTCACCCTGGTATGTCACGACCTTTCGCACCTCGCCACCTATGCGCGGGTGGACAACACCAGTTTCCGCTTCATCCGCCATCACATTCCGGGGCCTTACACGTTCTTGCTGCGTGCAACCCGCGAGGCACCACGCCGGCTGGTGCATCCACGTCGCCGCACCATCGGCCTGCGCGTGCCCGAAAGCGCCATCGTCCGGGCGCTGATCGAAACCCATCAAGGCCCGCTCATCTCCACTAGCCTGCTGCTTCCGGGCGACGAAGCGCCGCTGACCAATGCCGACAGCATCCGCGAACGGCTCGAACGGGACGTGGACGCCATCATCGACGGTGGTCACTGCGGGGTGGTGCCAACGACGGTGGTGGACCTCACCACAGGCGAGGTGAATGTGGTGCGGGAAGGCCTCGGCGAACTGACGTAGGGCGGGACATCCCTGCTTGAACGAAGCGGCGCTAGGAGGCTGCGCCGTAGAAACGGCGCGGGCTTCTAGCCGGAGGGGTGAGCGAATGCGAACCCGGAGGCCAGCAGTTGCGAAGCAACTGCCGACGCGCTCGTAGAGCGCGCTAGCGCGGTGAAGTCGCTGAGGCATATAATCCCGCTAACCCGTTAGGCGAACCTCGAACTTGACTAGCACCGACGCCAACCAGCGCGTTTTATCGGGAATGCGCCCAACGGGGCGGATGCACATCGCCAACTACCACGGTGCGCTCAAGAACTGGGTGCGCTTACAGCACGAATACGAGTGCTTCTTCTTCGTCGCCGACTTCCACGCCCTCACGACTCACTACCAAGACCCGCAAGACATCGAGCAAGCCACCTTCGACATGGTGGTGGACTGGCTCGCCGCTGGCCTCAGCCCCTCTGCCTGCACGATGTTCGTGCAGAGCAAGGTGCCCGAACATGCCGAGCTTCATCTCCTGCTGTCGATGATCACCCCGGTGAGCTGGCTGGAGCGCGTGCCGAGCTACAAGGATCAGCAGGCGAAGCTGAACGACCGCGACCTCTCCACCTACGGCTTCCTCGGCTACCCCGTGCTGATGAGCACAGACATCCTCATGTACCGCGCCGGCAATGTGCCGGTGGGCGTGGATCAAGCCGCCCATGTCGAGATCACGCGGGAGATCGCCCGCCGCTTCAATCACATCTTCGGTCGCGAGCCGCAGTTCGAGGAGAACGCCGAGGAAGCGGTGAAGAAGATGGGGCGTCGAGCCTCGCGCCTCTACCGCAGCGCGCGTCGCGACTACCTCGAACGCGGGGACGAGGAAGCCCTGGAGCGTGCCCGGGCCTTGCTCGCCGAGCAGCAGAACCTCTCCATCGGCGACCGCGAGCGACTGTTCGGCTACCTCGAGGGCAGCGGCCGCATCATCCTGCCGGAACCGCAGGTGTTGCTGACCGACACGCCCAACGTGCCGGGGCTCGACGGCGAGAAGATGTCCAAGTCCTACGACAACGTGATCCGGATGCGAGAGGCGCCCGACGTGGTGGAGAAGCAGGTTCTTACCATGCGCACGGACCCCGCCCGGGTACGCCGCGACGATCCGGGCGATCCGGACAGATGCCCGGTGTTCGCCCTGCACGAGGTCTATTCAGACGCCGAGGTGAAGACGTGGGCAGCGGACGGCTGCCGCACCGCCAGCATCGGCTGCGTCGACTGCAAGCGTCCGCTGATCGACGCCATCAACACGGAGCAGGCACCGTTCATCGAACGGGCCGAACAGTTCGAGAACAACCCCGATCAGGTGCGAGCGATCTTGCTCGATGGCTCGGAGGAAGCGCGGGATCACGCCCGCCAGACATTGGATGAGGTGAAGGCAGCCGTTGGAATCAGCTACCGCTGACGCCGCGGGAACGGCGATGTCCGCTGCCGGTGCGCCCGTCGCGCCGGAGGCGGCAGCCGCCGCCGAAAACCGGGGCCGGGTGGTGGCCATCGTCCGAGGGCAAGCGCTGACCAAGCTCCCGGAAGATCTCTACATCCCGCCCGATGCGCTGGCGGTGATCCTCGAGACCTTCGAGGGTCCGCTAGACCTCTTGCTCTACCTGATCCGCCGCCAGAATCTCGACATTCTGGAGATCAGCGTATCGGCGGTGACCGACCAGTACATGCGCTACATCGAGCTGATGACGGCGCTCGAACTCGACCTCGCCGGCGAATACCTGTTGATGGCCGCGACGCTCGCGGAGATCAAGGCGCGCTTGGTGCTGCCGCGGCCGGCAAGTGCCGACGATGAGGAGGAAGACCCCCGCGCCGAACTGGTCCGACGCCTGCGCGAATACGAGCGCTTCAAGGCGGCGGCGCAGAAGCTCGACGACCTGCCGCGCGTGGAGCGCGACGTGCATCCGGCGCGGGCCGCCCGACCGCGCCTGGTGGCAGAGCGAGCCGAGCCGGACGTGACCCTCGCCGAACTCCTCGCCGCATTTGCCGACGCGATGCAGAGAGCAGAGCTCCACCGCCACCACGAGATTGCGAGAGAGCCGCTGTCGGTGCGGGAACGCATGACCGAAGTCTTGGCTCGCCTTGGCGACGCGTCTTCTTTCGTCGCGCTCACGGGCCTTCTCAATCCCACCGAGGGCCGTTACGGCCTTGTCGTGACCTTCCTCGCCCTGATGCAACTGCTGCAGGACGGCCTGATCGAACTGGTGCAGTCACGGGCCTATGCCCCCATCCACATCCGCGCCCAAGGACAGACTGAGGAGCGCCGGGACAGTGCCCTTGTCCCGGCGACAGTCCTGACGTGACCTGACCAACCCAACCAAATGGAGACACGGACATCGAGATGAACGCCGGCCACATCCGAAAGGTGCTCGAAGCCGCGCTCTTGGCGGCAGACTCCCCCCTCACCGAGAGTCGCCTCGCAAGCCTCTTCCTGGACGGCGAACTCCCGCCAGACGACCCCAAGGCGGCCATACGCGCCACCTTGGCGCGCATCGCGGCCGAGAACTCGGAGCGCGGCTTCGAGCTCGTGCAGGTCGCAAGTGGCTGGCGCTTCCAGATTCCGCAAACCCTCGCGCCGTGGGTGGGAAGGCTGTGGCAGGAACCGCCGCCGCGCTACTCCCGAGCCCTGCTCGAAACGCTGGCGCTCATCGCCTACCGCCAGCCGGCAACCCGCGGCGACATCGAGTCCGTGCGCGGCGTCGGCGTGAGCGCCAGCATCATGCGCACGCTCCTGGAACGCGGCTGGATTCGCGCCGTCGGCCAGCGCGACACGCCCGGCCGCCCCACCCTCTACGGCACCACACGCGCCTTCCTCGACTACTTCAACCTTCGCCACCTCGACGAGTTGCCACCGCTCGACGAGCTGCCGGGCCTCATGGAAGGAACGGCAGAGGGAGAGTTCGCGGCAGTGGAGCAAGCGCTCGCCCAAGAGGAAGACGGCGCCAACGACGCTCCGCTCGAGGTCGAACCCTTGGCACCCGCCGCCGCCGGCTGAGCCGCAAGTAGCTCGGAGTCCTTTCGGGAGGACAACGAGTCTTGCCATAGAGGACGGCGCAGGCTCCTGGCCTTCGGCCCGAACCTTCCTGTGGCATACACTCGCGTCATGTCCGAGAAGCTGCAAAAGGCGCTCGCGGACCGCGGCCTCGGTTCCCGGCGCGAGATGGAGCGCTGGATTCAGGCCGGGCGGGTTCGTGTGAACGGCGAGAAGGCGACGATCGGTGCCCGGGTGGCGGCGACCGATCGCATCGTCGTGGATGGCCAACTGCTCGGGGATGCGCCTTTCACGCACTGCCGCGTCTTGGTACTCAACAAGCCCGAGGGCGTGATCGTCACCCGCCGCGATCCCAAGGGCCGCCCATCGATCTTCGACGACCTGCCCCCGCTCGCCAGTGGCCGCTGGATCACCGTCGGGCGGCTCGACATCAACACCGGTGGGCTCCTGCTCCTGACCAACAGCGGGGCCCTCGCCAACCGCCTCATGCACCCAAGCACCGGCATCGACCGCGAGTACGCGGTTCGCGTCAACGGCCTCCTCGAGGACGAAGCGCTAGAGCGCCTCCGAACCGGCATCGTCACCGACACCCGCGCCGAACGCTTCTCGGACATCCGTTACTACAATGGCACCGGCACCAACCACTGGTACCACGTCGTCCTCATGGAGGGTCGCAACCACGAAGTCAGGCGCCTCTTCGCCGCGGAGGGCGTCCGAGTTACTCGCTTGAAGCGTGTCCGCTATGGGCCCGTCGCCCTCCCGTCCTGGCTCAAGCGAGGCCAACGCACCGAGATGAACTCCACCGACACGGCCACCCTGCACCGCCTCCTCGGCCTTCCGCCCCCCAACTCCCGCCGCCGCCCCAACCAAACTCGCTCCGTCCTGATCCCGTACCCGTCGCTCGCAACAAAGGCGGCAGACCTCTCGGCTGGAAGTGCGTCACCGGGCTGACGGTCGGTTGCTTTGCTGGCATGCTGTTCGGAACACCGGTTGTTTCGGGAGTGGGGTGCTTTGGAAGCCACGTCTGGCAGCTCGGCATTGCACGAGGGCGTTGCGGCAGAGCTCGGGTTCATTGCGCCCGCGCAAGCCGGCAGTGGGGTGCATCGGGTCGATCTGCGCACGCGGGCGTACGGACTCGGGCGGCTTGAGTGGAGCGAGGTTGCCGTGGAGAGCGCCCGCGGCGTGACGGGGCTCGGAATCGACAAGAGCGGCTTTGCGCTTCTGCAGAGCCCGAGCGCCGTCACGGACTTCTACGATTGCGGCAGCGTGATGGCGACCTATTACGCGGAATGCAAAGCCACGGCGCGGGAACTGACCGGCGCGCGCACTACCTTCACGTTCGACCACATCATCCGTGAGCCTGGCCTGCAGTACTCGGGTGGCGGCATCGACGGGACGCAGCGCCGCTCCGGCGTCGAGCGGGGTGGTGGCTACATCGGCGGCGTGCATATGGACTACACGGACAACACGACCTGGGATCGCTATCTGGCGCTACATGGCGAACGTGTTCCGGAGGATGCCGAGGGCGCTTGCGTGCTCAACTTCTGGCGACCGCTCAGCGCGACGGCAGACGACCATCCACTGGCCGTCTGCGACGCGCGCACGGTGCGCGCCGAAGACCTTCAGGAGTCGGTCATCTACGGCTATGGCGCCGAGAACTACAGTTGGCACGACATCGGCATCGAGACCTTCAGCGTCGCCCACTCGCACCGCCACCGGTGGTACTACGTTCCCGGCATGACCCCAGAGGAAGTGCTGGTCATCAAGTCCTACGACTCCGAAGGGGTGATAGGCCGAGCCTGCCCGCACGCATCGTTCGCCCATCCCAATCGAGGCGGCGAGCCGCGCCGGAGCATCGAACTGCGGGTGCTCTGTTTCCTGTAGTCCAGCGGCGCTACTTGGCTGTGAGCTCCCGATATACCCGTGCGTAGCGCTCGCCCATCATTTCGCCGGTGAACTCCTGTTCGAATCGGCTGCGCGCGCGCACACCCATGGCTCGCGCCGTGGCCGGGTCGACATGCAGGCGGTCCATTGCTTCGCGCAGTGCCGGTGGCGATCCAGGAGTGACCACGAGCCCCGTCTCGCCATGCAGGTTGACGTAGCTTGTGCCGGTGCCCTGTTCGGTGGAAATCATCGGCCGCCCCTGCATGGCCGCTTCAAGCAACGTGACGCCAAAGGCTTCGGAACGCATGGCGGACGGGAACACGAGGGCGCGGCAAAGGCTGAGGAGTGCCACCTTGGTTTCGTCGCTGACGCGACCGGCGAAGGTCACGTTGTCGAGGCCAAGGCGTGCGGCTTGGCGGCGCAAGGCTGGTCCCTCGGGCCCTTCCCCGGCAATCACGGCGCGAAACGGCGCGCCCTGCATGGCGTCGAGCAGCACATGCACGCTCTTGTAGTAGCGCAGCACGCCGACATAGAGGAAAAACCCACTGCCGAACTCGGCGCGTGTCGCCGCCAGACGGTCTTCGTCCACGCCCGGATAGGAACCGGGTGTGAGACCAATCGGAATGACGTCCACCTTGCTCTTGAGGCGCGCGAGAACCGGTGAGGAGGCGAGATAGTTCGGCGAAGTGCAGACGATGCGCGCCATCGCGCCGAGGAAACGATTCATCAGCGGTCGATAGACGGGCGCAAGCAGGCGTTGCCGCACGATGTCGGAGTGGTAGGTGAGCACCGCCGGGCGCCTCACGCCGACGCCGAAATGAAGCATGTCGGCGAACGGCCACGGGAAGTGGTAATGGATCAGATCGGCCGTGCGCACCAAACGGCGCATGGCCGCCGGTGCCGCCAAGGACATGGTGCAGGAGGCCACTTCGGCATGGCGGCGCACCCGATGCACCTCGGCTTCCTCGCGTTCGAGCGTGGCCGGCCGCGCCCCCGGGCTCAGCGCAAGCACCCGGCTCTCGACCCCGCAAGGCTGCGTATTCAGACAGATTTGCCGAATGGTCTCCTCGACGCCCCCTTGGGTGTCGGGAAAGTAGGTTCGGTAGGCGTGCAGAACGCGCATGGGCTCAAGGCGGTGAAGCGAGGGCCAAGAATAACCGTCCCGTAGAATGCGCCGTTGGCGCGTCCGCAAGGGCGCTTGTGGCGATGTGAACGATCCGATGGCCCCTGCCCTCATTCCCGTGATCCTGGCTGGCGGCGCCGGCGTGCGACTGTGGCCGCTGTCGCGGGAGTCGCACCCCAAGCCGTTCCTGCGGCTCGTGGGCGATCGCACGTTGTTTCGGCAGGCGCTGGACCGGGTTTGTGCACTTGGCCGGAGCGGGGTCGAGGCCGAGCCACCATGGGTCGTCTGCAACGAGTTGCACCGATTCCTCGTAGGGCGGGAGTGCGGCGATGCCGCCATGATGCCGGGGCCGATTCTGTTGGAACCGCAACCTCGCAACACCGCGCCGGCGGTGGCACTCGCCGCATTGCACGCCGTTCGCGGCGGGGATGATCCGCTGCTGCTGGTGCTGCCGGCAGACCATTACATCAGCGACGAGGACGCCTTTGCGGACGCCGTGCACAAGGCGTTGCCGCGCGCTTCGGCGGGTGGTCTCGTGACGTTCGGCGTGACGCCGAACGCTGCCGAGACGAACTATGGCTACATCCGTGCCGGGGGTTCTGCCACGGAAGCGCGGGAAACGACCGGCCCGCTTGCGGTCACGGAGTTCATCGAGAAGCCGCCACGCCAAGAGGCGGAACGCATGCTCGCCGAGGGAACCTATTACTGGAACAGCGGGATGTTCCTGTTCCGCGCAAGCGCCTTCCTGGACGAACTCCGGCGTCACCAGCCGGCCTTGGCGCAAGCCTGTGGCGAGGCCATGGGCAGGCCCAGCGAGGACGCCTACCGACATCGCACTGACGGGCCAGAGGTGCACTTCGTCCGCCCCGGCGCTGCTTTCGAGCGGGCGCCGGCCATCTCCATCGACCACGGCGTGATGGAGCACACCGATCGGGCATGGGTCTTGCCGGTGGATTGCGGCTGGAGCGATGTCGGTGCCTGGCCGGCGCTGCG
>JAPPDJ010000098.1 GCA_028824555.1 Gammaproteobacteria bacterium
GGGGGAGTCGAGAAAAGCGTCCTCGCTTTTCTCGGAGGGGGGGCCGCCGACCCAATGCCCGTACGCCACAGGTCCCCGAACGAAGCCCGCTCCTGTCAGGAGGGGAGGGTTCTCAACTCCGGCGCAAGCGTCGTGTTTCACCGCGCGGCCTCCGAGAGCGCGCAACGGGCGAAGTCCGACAGTCGCCAGGCAGACCGCAAGCGTGCATTGGTGGCGAAGGGCTGGTAGTGTCGTTTGTCCGACTGGTGGAGGGTGCGCGGGGCTGATGACCCGTTCTGAGTTGATCCTCAAGATTGCGGCGGAGTGCGACTCGCTGCCGGCGCGAGACGTACAGCTTGCCGTCAAGACCATGCTCGATCAGATGTCGGGGACTCTTGCAGAGGGCGGTCGCATCGAGATTCGCGGCTTCGGCAGTTTTGCGCTGCGCTATCGGCCGCCCCGCATCGGCCGCAATCCACGCACCGGGGAACAGGTGGGCCTGGGTGGGCGCCATGTGCCGCACTTCAAGCCCGGCAAGGAGATGCGCGAGCGCGTTGATCGCGCGGCCGCCGCCGACCGCGGCGACTAGCATCCACCAAATGTCGCGGCTTAGGCGCTACCTGCTGGCCTTGGTGGGGCTCGTGACGTTGCTGCTCGCCGTGCTTCTGCACATCGACAACGCCGAGCCCGTGCAGGTTCGCTTTCTCACGCTTGAATCCGCGGCCTTGCCCCTGTTCTGGTGGCTGCTGGCGTCGTTTGCCGCCGGTGTCGGCATTGGCTTCCTTTGCACCTTGCCGCGCCGCCTGCGCAAGCCGAGGAGCCACCGCCGGATAGACCGCGCAAGCTCGTAGCCGAAGGCGCGATCGAAAGCGGGCGTTGCAGCCCGCTGCGGGATGCTGGCCTTCGTGCCTCGCAACCGACATCCGATCTGGCTGACACGCGAAAGCGGCGATTTCGCACACCGTTTGGCGTCTCTTTCCTACATATTTTTCCTTTCCTTCCTTCCAAGCTCGCCCGGCGGTTGGGCCGGCAGTCGGCTCGAGCGCACCGACTTGCAACACAAGGAAGTGAAGATGATCGGAATCCAGGACCATGTCGGCAGCGTAGTTCGCACGGCAGCCAAGGCAACTCTCCGCAGCCTGCGTGCGGCGACGATGTTCGTCGCGTTTCTGTTCGCGACAAATAGCGTCGCCGAGCAGGTGAACGTCAACACCGCGGACGCGGAAACCATCGCCAAGACCCTGAATGGCGTGGGCCTCGCCAAGGCGCAAGCCATCGTCGAGTTCCGCGAAGCGAACGGTCGTTTCAACGACGCCCACGAGCTGACACGCGTGAAGGGCATCGGCGAGGCCACCGTGCGCCGCAACGAAGGCCGCATCGTTGTCAGCGAAGAGGGCCGTGCAGCCGAGGAAGCGTCGGAATAGGAGGGGCGGAAAGAAAAGGCTCGCTCTCGTTGCCGAGAGCGAGCCAGTCCTAGCCCCGGTGGCGGAATTGGTAGACGCAGGGGACTCGCACTCCCCCGGTCATTGCAGTAACAGCTGCAAGCCGTCCGGGTTCAACTCCCGGCTGGGGCACCAATTCGCCGTTTGCATCGGCGTAGCGCGCGAGAGCGGGCCAAGTTCCCGCACTGCCGTTGCACTTTTCCGTTTGTCCCCCAAAGGCAGGGACGCACGGGACTCGGAATCCCGAAAAACAATCGTACTCGCTTTTCTCGCGGATGTGCGCAGCATAGCTCGCCTCGGAGCGCTTCGTTCGTCAATCCACCAGCCGAAAGCGCACGCCGCAGACATGCACCTCGTCGTCCGAAACATAGGCACCCCTTTGCCGAGCAGCGGCGAGAATGCTCTGGCGATCCGCCACGCGCAGGTCCAGGCCACCCAGGCCAGCGCCGCGGCCGTCGGTGGCTTCGACGAAACGAACATCGACATTGTTGAGGGCCATGTGCAGGGTTGCGCCATCTCGGCGCACCGGCAGACCGGCCACCTTGCCCCAAAGCTCGGCCAGGTCCACGGGGTCTGGTGCTTGCAGTTCGACGGCGGCGTAGTCGATGGTTGTAGTCTGGTCCACCTTGTCCTCCCACTGCAGGCCGCCGGCGGGCTCCCAGTTGCCTTGGAAATCCGCTTCATCTTGGCCCAGCGAGCCGTCCCAATCGACTTCAAAGAAGGCGGCCTTCATGTCGCCCGGGTGGATCTGGCAGATGTTCCATGCCTCCCGCTCCACTTCCCAGGCGATGCGGACGCCATTGTCGAGCGCCCGCCCGCGTGCTGCCTGCTGGTTGTCCTTCGTGTCGGCCTGGCAGATGACCATGTAGCCGCCGTCGCCGTTGCGGCGGTCGAGGTACCGGCCGGCCGCCGTGTTCTCCTCCACCGGCACCACCACCTCGAGGAAGTTCCTGCCGATGGGCAGCAGCGTGTTGACAAGGCCGAACTTGCCGACGCCGTCGTCGACGTAGCAGCGGTGGATGCCGAAGATGGCCTCGAGATCGTCGATGGTGGAATCGAGTTCGCGGGCAACGAGGCAGATCTGGCGAAGTTGAATGGTCATGACGGAGCCTTGCGTTGAATGTGGCGAGGATTCTATGCGCGCCTTGCGGCACACCGACGTGCCGGCTGAAGCGCAGGTCAGGACTGTGTTCGGCGACGGTCGTCCCGAATCAGGATTGCGACCGCCCATGAGGCGATGCTCACCACGATCGAGCCGAGCAAGGCCGAGCCGAAGCCGGCCACCCGAAACCCTTCGAAGAGCCAAGCCGCAAGGGCGAAGGTCGCCGCGTTGAGCACGAACAGGAAGAGCCCGAGCGTGACCAGGATGAACGGCAACGACAGCAACACCAGGATGGGCTTGACGATGGCGTTGAGGAAGCCGAGCACTGCCGCCGCCATGATGAGGGTGGGCAGGCCCACGATGGTGACGCCGGGAACGATCTCTCCGGCAATCCACAGACCAAGTCCCACCACGGCGATGCGCAGCAGGATGTCGCGTACAGTGGTGCTCGTCACAGGTGGCTTCATCCGACTATCTCATCCCCTGAGATAGCTGCGGCAGCCGGTGGCTTCGAGCAGTTCGTCGAGTTCCGGATTGCCCTGCGCCGCGGCGTACTTGGCGCGTAGCGCGGCGAGGCTGCGGGCGTGGTACTTCTGCGGCTTCTGCACCCAGCGCTGGCCCTTGAGGGTCACTTCGAACTCCTCGTCGCCGGCGGCGATGGCGGCGGCGTTGGCGACGCTCCAGGGGAGGAACACGCCGGACACCTGATCGCTGAGGAGGGGCGTCAAGGTCGGTGCGAGATCGGCCCAAGGCTCGAAGTCGCCGCTGGCGGCGGGGTTCAACATACGCTCGATCCATTGGACGACGTTGGCGTGGAGCTGCACCCAACTGCCGCCGGTGGGGTCGCGGCCGGCGTTGTAGATTTGCCCCCAGAGCGCGAAGTCGGCAAAGGCAGGACGAGCGCCGAAGAGGTGCGTGCGGCCAGCGAGATGCGCATCGACGAGCGCCAGCGTGTCCCGAAACGATTGCTCGATCTGTGGCGCGGTGACCTCGTTCGCGCCCACGAACCACACCCTCGGCACCATGCGCTCGCGGATGGCCTTGGCCGTCTCCTCCACCTTCTCGGGCGGCGCGCTGCGCTTGGCAAAGCGGCGCGACACCGTCATCTGGTCGATCTCGCGCGCCCAGCGAAGGTGGAACATCCACTTGTTGCCCCACTCGTCGCCGAACTCCTCGAGTAGCGCCGAAACGAAGGCGGCGATGGGCTCGTCGGGGTAGATCGACGGCGTCGGAAAGCGCTCTTCCATCGCCTCGATAATGGGGGTGGAGTCCTGGATGCCCGTGTCGTCCGGGGTCACCACCAGCGGCACGAGGGGAAGGCGGGCGTGCTTGGCGAAGAGATCGCCGGCGGCGGCGCGGTCCATCCACTCGTGGTCGATGTTCTTGTAGCGGAAGTACGAGCGCACCTTGACCGAATAGGGCGACTCCTCCGAACCGATCACCCGAAAGCCATCTGCCATGCCAAGCTCCCTCGCCGCTGCCAAAAGCATGCGAGTATGGGCAATCGGGGCGAGATTGGACAGCGATGGTTGAGGAAAGCGCCTTGCAGCCTTGCGACGCGAGTCCAGCAATCCCTGCCAGCGAGGACCTCGGAGGCGCGAGCGCGCCTCGCCCCCCTTGCGACGCAAGCCCAGCAGTCCCTGCCAGCGAGGACCTCAGAGGGGGGAGGGCGTCTCGCCCTCCAAAGCGTGCCGCAGGCACGCACGCAGCGGAGCCCGATCCACGCCCCGGCCAATCCATTCCAGACAACCGCCAACAAAGCACCGGCCCAGAACAAAGCCCGCCTTGCGGCGCGATGGAGGGCGAGACGCGCTCCTTCCGAGGCCCCCCTTACGCGCGGGTGCCCTCGAACGTCGCATTGCCGAAGTTGCCGAGCTTGACGTTGCCGCTGATGCTGTCGCCGTCCACGGAGCCGCTGAATTCGAGCGTCATAGGCATGGGCGAGGTGATTTCGAGATTCCAGGACACGTCGTTGCCGTCAACGGCGCCGCTCTGGATGTCCGTGGTGCCTTGGGCGCCGGAGATGGTGCCCGTGAGTTTGTCGCCGTCGGCGGCCAGCGTTAGGGTGCCCTTCTGGGCGCCCATGGGCGTGTTGGTGGTGACGTTCCAGGTGCCGTCGACGTTGCTCATGCGTTGGGTCCTTGCGTTGGATAGGGTGTGGGCGGCTTGCGCGACGCGCGTTCGCCGTGTGGTCGGTGCCGGCGCGCCGTTTCGACGTAGGCGATTATGACAGACGCCGATGCGGGGGGCAGTGCGCCGAACGCCATCGGCACTCTCAATGAGGGATCGGTACACGACGCCCTCAAGCGGCGCTATGCCGCGAGCGGTGGCGGCGAGGCCGCGCTGGAGGTGCCGATCGACGGCTTTGTCGCCGATGTGGTGCAGGGCGGTCGCCTGTTCGAGATTCAGACCTCCGGCTTTTCCCGCCTCAAGCGCAAGCTGCCTGCGCTGCTCCGCAACCATCGCGTGACGCTGGTGCATCCGATCGCTGAAGTGCGCCACATCGTCAAGCTGCCGGAGGACCAGGATAGCGAGACCACGCGGCGGCGTTCCCCCCGCCGTGGCACGGTGTTCGATGTCTTCGCCGAGCTCGTGTACATGCCGACGCTGCTCGAACACCCGCACCTGACGCTCGACGTGGTGCTCATCGAAGAGGACGAGATTCGCGTCTTCGACGGTCGGCGGGGGCGCCGCCGCCACGGCTGGGTGGTGGTGGGTCGACGGCTGGTGGAAGTGCGCAAGACCGTTTCCGTCGGCGCGATGGCAGATCTCTTTGTCATGCTCTCGCCCAAGCTGCCGGAGCGTTTCACCACAGCCGATCTCGCCGCCGCAATGCGTCGGCCGCGTCGATTGGGGCAACAGGCGGCGTATTGCCTGCACGCTTGCGACGTCGTGGAGATCGTTGGCAAGGAGGGCAACGCCATCGTCTATGCACGCAATTGCGCCTGATGGCGCGCCCTAGCAAGCCCTCGGAGGGAGGGCGTCCCGCCCTCCATCGCGCCGCAAGGCGCGCAGAACACTCGCTG
>JAPPDJ010000181.1 GCA_028824555.1 Gammaproteobacteria bacterium
CCTACGGGCTCAAAAGGAGCCCGTAGGGGCGACCCTTGTGGTCGCCCGTGGGTCATACCGGCACCGTTCACAGCGCGAACACGGGGGAGGACAAGCCCCGCCTACGATGTCGTGGCTAGTGCTTGGACGACAGTTGCGGACAAATCCTCGCCGGTCAGGCGTTCGTAGGTTTCGAGCCAGCCGGGGTTGGCAAGGTTGATTTCCAGGACATGGGGCCATGCCATGTCGATGGCGGCGAAGCCTACGCCTTGGTGAAGGAGGCGGCCGGCCAGTTTTTCCGCGAGTGCCTGCTCGTCGGGTTCGAGCGTTGCCGGCATCGGGGTTGCGCCAGCGTGAAGATTGCCGCGATGGTCGCTTGGCGCTTTGCCGTAGGCCCCCACCACGTGGCCCCCGGCCAAAAGCACGCGCCGCTCGCCTCGTTCCATGGGAATGCGTCGTTGCAGCAGGGCATAGCGACCGTCCCGAGTCAGATGGCCGAGGATTGCGCCAAGGTTCGCATCACCAGCGCGCAACAGGAACACGTCCCTGCCGAAGCTTCCCGCCGGCGGCTTGCCGATCCACTCTCCGCCGGATTGGATCAGCGCCGCAAGCGCGGAAGGATCGTTGGAGAGGTGCGATTCCGGCTGCGGAATGTCGGGATGGTCCAGATAGAGCGAGACCTTGCCGTGCTGGCGCGTCAGGGCGGCAGGAGTGTTGACGAACAGGTCTTCGGGCAAGGCACTTAGCATCTGCATCCGGTCCAGGTATGTGGTTGCGTCGCCGAAGCCGAGGACGAAGTAGCGATCCCGGCCTGCCAGGGGCACGCGTACGCCGTCGGAGCTCACGCCAGATAGCTGCCGCTCATCGAGGGCGAGCGACTCGTGCTCGATGCAGACCGTCTCCCAACCGGCAGCGGTGAAGGCGCGTGGCAGCCGGGTGTGGTTGTCGTTGGCGGAACGGCCGCTCAAAGCTACGAGGAAGGCGATGCTGGGCATGACCCGTCGAGGCAGCGAAGGAGCGGCGTTTACGACGACTTCGGTCTTGGCAAACGCGACCGAGGGTCAGCCGGCTCGGGCTCGGAGGGTTGGAATCGCGGACAGGTCAACAGAGCGTGCGGCGACTGCCAGATCGTGACTGCGTTGCAGGTTCGTCCATAGCTGTGCGCCATTGCCGAGCAGCTTGCCGAGTCGTAAGGCCATTTCCGCTGTGACGGGACGCCTCTCGTCGAGGATGTCGTGGAGGGTCTTGAAGGGAATCCCAAGTGCGGCGGCCACTTCCGCCTTGCTCATGCCAAGTGCCGGCAGGACATCTTCCCGCAGTATCTCCCCCGGATGGGCGGGCGTGATGGATGCGTGCCTTTCCATCAGTGATAGTCCTCAATGTCCACGTCCACAGCTACGTCGTCATTCCAGCCGAACGTAACCCGGTAGTTCGCCGTTAGCCGCACGGCATAACGGCCCGCCAAGTCGCCCTTCATGGGGTGGAAATACGACCCCGGATATCGCATCGCCTCGGGATGCTCGGCGCTGTCGAGCGCGGAGAGGATACGGCGCAGCTTGTCTGTCCATTCTGGATTCAGCCCTCTGGTTCGACCATTGGTCCAGTAGTCCCGAAGCGCCTTGTGCCTAATGCTCCCGATCACGACGCAAACGTGCAGTCGCAGCGTGAATATGTCAAGGGGCAAGGGCAGAAGCGCCTGGCACCATGCCGTGCTGACGGAGCTCACGCCAGAGAGGTGCCGCTCATCAAGAAGTGTGGCATCAGCTTCTTGCGGTCGTCATGCGTACAGCAGGCGCTCGCCACTGGGCTGCGGTATCGCGTCGCCGAACTCCCGAGCGGTGTCGATCCACAGCTCCATGGCCTCGTTCACGCTCTTAAGGGCCCCTGCCTGCGTGTCGCCGTGCGCCATGCACCCGGGCAGTCCTGGCACCTCCGCGACGAAGGCGTCGTCCTCGTTACTCCAATAAAGGATGATCTCGTACTTGCACATCACTCGTTGCCTCCGAGTTGGTACTTCAGCGCAAGCCGTCGGACCTGCCGGATTTGGTACGGCTTGGCATTGCCGTTGTCCCGTAGGAGCCATTCATGTCGGTTCATGGCACGTACGCATTCGGCGTGACGTATGGGCAGTGTAGCGTAAGCGTCCGGGCTCGCTGGGCTGCCTGCGCGACGGGCGGTAGGTGTATGATCGAAGCCATGCGTGATTACAGCCTGCAACCTGCCCAAGTGCCTGACTTTGTGCCGGAAGTGCTCGATGGTGCCCGGCGCGAGGAGCTCAAGGAGCGGATTCGGGAACTCCTGCGCGAGCGGGGGGCTGCGCTGGTGGCGCATTACTACGTCGATGGCGATGTGCAGGATGTTGCTGAAGAGACGGGCGGGTGCGTGGCCGACTCGCTGGAGATGGCGCGATTTGGGCGGGATCACCCGGCAGACACGCTCATCGTCGCTGGCGTTCGGTTCATGGGCGAGACGGCGAAGATCCTCTCGCCGGAGAAGCGGGTGTTCATGCCGACGCTGAAGGCGGAGTGCTCGCTCGATATCGGCTGCCCGCCGGACGAGTTTCGCGCCTTTTGCGAGGCGAATCCCGACAGGACGGTGGTGGTCTATGCCAATACGTCCGTGGCCGTGAAGGCCATGTCGGATTGGGTGGTCACGTCCAGCGTCGGCCTCAAGATTGTCGAGCATCTCGCGGCCCGCGGCGAGAAGATTTTGTGGGCGCCGGACAAGCACCTCGGTGCCTACATCGCCGCCAAGACCGGGGCCGACATGCTGCTGTGGAGCGGTGCTTGCGTCGTCCACGAGGAGTTCAAGTTTCAGGCGCTGCTCGACATGAAGGCGGTGTATCCGGACGCCGGGGTTCTGGTGCATCCGGAGTCGCCGGCGGCGGTGATCGACATTGCCGATTGCGTGGGCTCCACGAGCCAGATCATTAGGGCCTCGCAGGAACTTCCGCACCAGACCTTCATCGTCGCCACCGACCGGGGCATCTTCCACAAGCTGCGCAAGGAATCGCCGGGCAAGCGGTTCATCGAAGCGCCGACAGCGGGGGACGGCGCCACCTGCCGCAGTTGCGCACATTGCCCCTGGATGGCGATGAACGAACTGCAAGCCCTTGCCGACACCCTCGAACGGCTCGATGAATCACCGAACGAGATACTCGTGGATGCCCAGACCGCGAAGCGGGCATTGCGACCGCTCGACCGGATGCTGAGCTTCAGCGCATGACTTCCGGCGGCGGGCGACTGCCGCAGTGCAATCTCCTTCACATTCGCCGCGAACCGGATCGCGCCGATCACGTTTGTCGGGAGCGCGAGTTGTGAGTCTAGGCTTGGCGTGCGTGGACGGCGCCAGCGGCTTCATCGGCTCGCATCTCACAGCGCATCTTCGTGCCGTTGGATGGGAGGTGGAAGAGGCAAGCGTTCGGGCAGGGCGGCCGATTGCGATGCCGCAGGGGGCCACGGTGTTCCACTTGGCTGGCCTCGCGCACGATGCCGGTGCCGATGGACGGACCCTGATGCGTGCCAATCGCGACTTGACCTTGGCGGCGTACGAAGCTGCCGTCCTGGCCGAGGCGCGGGCTTTCGTCCATGTCAGCAGTGCGACGGTGTTGGGGCGAGGGCATGACGTTCCCGCCGACGAGCGTGCGCCGCTCAATCCCGCCGGTGCCTACGCCGTCAGCAAGGCGGAGGCGGAAATGGCGTTGCGGGAAGCGGTGGGCGGGGTTCCGGTTGCCATCGTGCGCCCGCCGCTCGTGTACGGCGCTGGCGTCAAGGCCAACTTCCTGCGTCTTCTCGGCTGGGTCGCACGGCGGCGTCCGGTGCCTGTCGTCGCCAATGCGGGTCGGCGGAGCTTCGTCTCGGTGGCGAATCTGATCCACGCGTTAGAGGCCATCGCGCGGGCAACGCCGACGCAGGAGCCGTGCAGAATCTGGCATGTGCGAGATGGTGAGGATGTGGCCTTTGACGAACTTTGCCGGCGGCTTGGCGATGCGCTTGGTGCACCGGCGCGCACTTGGCGCGTGCCGCAGCCCCTTGCAACCCTGGGCTTGGGGCTTGTGCGACAGGGCGGCGGCCCGAACCCGTTCGAAGCCTTGCGCCTCGATGACACATCGCTGCGATGCGAACTTGACTGGCGGCCCCTAGAGTCGCTCGACAAGGGGCTTGGCGAAGTGGCGCGCTGGTTCCGCACAATCGAAGCTGGCCCATGATTGCCGAGGGCCCCGGAAGGGCGTCGTTTGCGCTCCATCGTAAGCGTGACTCTTGGAGGGAAGGCATTCTGCCTTCCCTAGCGCCGATAGGCGCTTCTTTGCGTGGACGATCAGCGCGCGCCTGCGGCGCGCGAGGGAAGGCAGAATGCCTTCCCTCCAAAGGCCGGGCCGTCTGCGGATGAAAGGCATGGACGTGGTAGCGATCATTGGCGCAGTTGCCGCTTTTGTCGTGGCGTTTCTGCTTGCCTTGCTCGTGCGGCTGTTCGCTCGCCCGCTGAGGCTAGTGGCTGCGGCCAACGCCCGCAGTTCGCACGAGGGCGAGACGCCGACCGGGGGAGGCTTGGGCATCGTCGTTGCCTTGCTCGCGTGGTTTGCGTTGGCGGCGCGGTTTGGCGAAGGCACGCCGGCTTCGACGCTCCTCGTCAGCGGTATTGTCGTGGCCATCATTGGCTTGCTTGACGACCTCGAGGACCAGTCGCGCACTCTTCGCCTCGTCTGTCAGCTCGCCGCCGCCGGGATTTGCGTCGCCTGGCTCTTCCACACGAGTTTGTGGTTCGACTTGGCGCTGATCTTGCTCGCCGTGTGGTTCGTGAACCTCTACAACTTCATGGACGGCATCGACGGGCTTGCGGCCTCCCAAGGTGCTGCCTTTGCCCTTGGCGTGCTCGTGATGGGGGATGCGAACCTCGCGTCGGGCACGCCGCTCGTGCTCTTGGGAGCCTGCGCGGGCTTCCTGTGCCTGAACTGGGCGCCGGCGCGGGTGTTCATGGGCGATGTCTGCAGCGGCTTTCTGGGCCTCGTGGTGTTCGTGCTGGCGCTGTGGCTGCACGCGACCGGAGAGGTTCACGTCGCCGCCAGCGCCATCGTCCTCGCCGTGTTCTGGTTTGACGCCACTTGGACGCTGTGTGTCAGAATCGTCACGGGGCAGCGATTCATGGAAGCGCACCGATCCCATCTCTACCAGATCATCTCGCGGCGGCTGGGCCACGGCGCCACTACGGGCCTCTTCTGGGCCTACTGGGCGCTTTGGCTGCTGCCGCTCGCTTGGGCTGTCGGTGCGTGGCCGGAGCTTGCGCCGGCGTTCGTGGCGCTCGCCTGCATTCCGCTCGCAATCGCCAGCGTGCGGTTGCGGGCGGGGCGAGACAACGGTTGACACAGCGCGGGCCAGCAGTTCGCGCAGCGAACTGCCAACGCACCCGCAAGGGCGCGCTAGCGTGAACCTCGCCTCAAGGCTGCTCGATGCGGCGATGGACCGTCTTGGTCGCCGTCAGAAACAAGCCATCGCCGCTGTCATCGACGCGATCGTGCTGCCGCTTGCACTGTGGTCGGCCATCGCCTTGCGGCTCGGCGAATGGAGCCCAGACGTGCAGCGATTCTGGCCCGCCTTTGTCGCTAGCGTGGTGGTGGGTTTGCCCGCCTTCTATGTCATTGGCCTGTATCGACACATCATTCGCTATGTCGGCACCCAGTTCGCCTTTGCGGTGCTGAAGGGGGTGACCGTCGCCGCCGCGGGCGTCGCGGCGGTGGACTACCTCTATCACGTGCCCGGCTTCCCGCGCTCCGCGCCGATGATCTTCTGGGTACTCTCCGTGGGGTACGTCTTCGGCACTCGCTATCTCGTACGCGTGTATGCCGAGACGGTGGCCAGGATGCCGGAGTCGGCGGAACCGGCGGCGGTGTATGGCGCTGGTGCCGCCGGGGTGGAGCTCGTGCGCCGCCTGCGTGCGGGGCATGGCGAGGCCGGGGTTTCCGCCGATGCGGCAAGGCCCTTTCCGGTGGCATTCGTGGATGCAAACCCGGCGCTTCAGGGACGGCTCATCGATGGCCTGCCCGTGGTGGCGCCGGACGCGATCGGGGAGTTGGTGGAGGAACGCCACATTCGGCAGATGCTGGTTGCCTTGCCCGGCGTCAGCCATGCCGAGCGACGGCGCGTGATCGCCTCGATGGAACCGCATCGGGTGCACGTTCGGCTCCTACCCGATGTGCAAGCCGTGGTGAGCGGTGAGGAGGCGCCGACGCTCAGGGACGTAGACGTGGTGGACCTGATCGAACGCGATCCGGTGGCGCCGATGCCGAACCTCTTGGCGGGTTGCGTCACCGATCGCGCGGTACTGGTCACCGGGGCCGGCGGCTCCATCGGTTCCGAGCTTTGCCGACAGATCCTCGCGCTTTCGCCGCGCCTCTTAGTGCTCCTTGACCAGTCCGAACTCGGCTTGTTCGACATTCACCGGGAGCTTGTCGCCCGCGCCGACGATGCGGAACTCGGCGTCCCTGTGGCCGCCGTGCTCGGCTCGGCCGGGGACGCTCGGGTGTTCGAGCGGGTGTTGGGTGACTATGGCGTGCAGACGGTCTATCACGCCGCCGCCTACAAGCATGTCGGGCTGGTGGAGCAGAACGTGATCGCCGGGGTACGCAACAACGCCTTCGGCACTCGTGAGGCGGCGCAGGCCGCCATCGCGGCAGGCGTCAGCGACTTCATCCTCATCTCCACCGACAAGGCGGTTCGCACCCGCAGCGTGATGGGGGCGAGCAAGCGGCTCGCGGAGATGATCCTGCAGGCACTGCAGGCGAGCCAACCCCGCAAGACGGGCGCTGGCACGCGGTTTTCCATCGTTCGCTTCGGCAATGTGCTTGGGTCGAGCGGTTCGGTGGTGCCGCTGTTCCACGAGCAGATCATGGCGGGCGGGCCGGTGACGGTGACGCATCCCGAGGCCACCCGCTACTTCATGACGATTCCCGAGGCGGCGGAACTGGTGTTGCAGGCGTCGAGCGTGGCGAACGGCGGCGATGTCTTCCTGCTCGACATGGGCGAGCCGGTGAACATCCGCGCCTTGGCGGCGCGCATGATCCGCCTGCACGGCTTTACGGTGCGGGACGAGGCGCATCCGAGCGGTGACCTGGAGATTCGCACAACGGGGCTCACGCCGGGCGAGAAGATGCGGGAGGAACTGCTGGTGGGCAACGAGGCGGCAGAGCCCACCGAACATCCCAAGATCCTGCGCGCCTTTGAGGTCTTTCCTTCTTGGTCGGAACTGGCCCCGGCGCTTGATCGCTTGCAGGCCGCCTGCGATGCCTTCGACGTGGAGGAGGTGCGGGCGTTCTTGGGCAACGTGGTCGAGGACGCCAAACTGGGCCACGAGCGCGGCGCGGACGTGATCCGGCTGCGACGTTGACCACACCCAAACTCGGAGAACAGCGGATGACGGCGGACGCCGTGCCTTTCTGGTTCGACCGTGCGCTGCGGGCGCCCTCGGAGAGGGGTGACTTGCAGGTCGCCGGTGCCAACATTCACTTCGAGGCGTGGGGCGATGACGACCGTCCCGGCGTGGTGCTGGTACACGGCAGCAATGCCCACCTCGAGTGGTGGCGTTTCGTGGCGCCGTTCCTTGCCGACAACCTGCGGGTGGTGGCGTTGGATTCGTCGGGCAACGGTTCGAGCGGTTGGCGCGAGCGTTACTCCGGCGATGTGTTCGCAGAGGAGGTCATGGCGGTTGCCGAAGCCGCCATCGCCGAGCCCAAGCCCTTTGTGGTGGGGCACAGCTTCGGCGGCTTCGTCGCGCTTCAGGCTGGCTATGGCCACGGCGAACGTCTGGGCGGCATTGTGTTCGTGGATTTCACCGTGATGCCGCCGGAGGCGCATTTCGAGTGGGGTGGCCGGGCGCAGAAGGAGGGCAAGAAGCCGCGCCGCACGCGGGTCTATGAATCGCTCGAAGCGGCCCTGGGTCGCTTTCGCCTGCTGCCGGAGCAACCGGTTCGGCACCCTGCTGTGATGGACTGGATCGCACGCAATTCCCTGCGCCCGGTTGAGGGAGGTTGGACCTGGAAGTTTGATCCCACCTTGTTCGATCACCTCGAAATGGGCGGCGGCCAACGCGATCAGTTCTTGGCCATGCCCTGTCGATCCGCAGTGGTCGTTGGCGATGAGAGCGAGGACGAGGGCGTGCTGGGAGTGGCCCACATGGCCGAAATTACCCACAATCGCCTGCCCATCGTCAGCATTCCCGGCGCGCATCACCACATGATGTTCGAGGACCCGCTTGCCCTCGCCATGGCGCTGAAGGGCATCCTGCTGAGCTGGGTGCAGGAAGAGTAGGGAGGGCACATGGGCAGGCTGGAAGGGCGGGTGGCCTGGGTCACCGGCGGCGGACGCGGGATCGGTCGCGCGATTGCGCTTGCCTTGGCGGCGGATGGGGCAGCGGTCGCTGTGAGTTCTCGCACGGACGCGGAGCTTGATGCTGTGGCGAGAGAGGTCGGTCGGCTTGGCGGCAGGGGCCTGGCGGTGCCCGCGGACGCCATGTCGTTGGCGGATACGGTGGCGGCCGAGAAGCGGATTGCCGCCGAGCTTGGCGGCGTGGACATCCTTGTCAACAACGCTGGTGGCGGCACGGGCATTGGCAGTGCCGAGGGGATGTCGCCCGAAGAGCGGGATGCGGCGCTGTTCGCGGCCAACCTGGACCTCAACCTGCTTTCCGCCTATCGGGCAAGCCGCGCCGTGCTTGGCAGGATGGCAGAGCGGGGCTTCGGCCGCATCATCAACATTGGCTCCGGCTACGCGAAGCGCTCCGGCGGCGGCCTCGCCTACACCGCCGCCAAGCATGGTCTGATCGGCCTCACGCGGGCAATGGCAGCGGAGGTGGCAACACAGGGCGTGACGGTGAATTGCCTGTGCCCAGGCTGGACCAACACCCAACTCGTAGACCTCGACGCGATGGCCCGTGCCCGCGGCACGGATGTCGCCAGCGTGCGATCCGCCATCGAGGCGGAGAATCTCCAGAACCGGATTCTCGAGCCGGAGGAACTCGGGCCCATGGCCGCGTTGCTGGCCGCCCCCGAGTCCGCCGGCATCACCGGCCAGGTCATCTCCGTGGACGGCGGCTACAAGGTCTGAAGGACTTGATGCGGCTCGGTAGGTGTCGCTACCCCCTGAGCGAGGCAAGATCGAACATCGCGTAGATGCGAGTGGACGTGATGGCGCCGGCGTTGTCCCGGCCACTCGCCTTCAGGGTCGCCTCCAACTCAAAGCCTAGGCGTTCCGCCACCGCGCGGCTGCGACGGTTGTTCTCGTCGATCTTGAGTTCCACCCGCTTGGCACCGCAACCCTCGAAAGCAAGACGTGTCAAGGCGATGACGGCCTCGGTCACATAGCCCTTGCCGGTGTAGGCCGCGTGCGCCCAATAGCCGGTCTCGAAGCTCGGCAACGCCGGATCGGCGCCCATCAGTCCGCTGCTGCCGATGATGGTGCCGCTGTCGCGCAGCGTCAGCAGCGTGGTGAAGTTCACGCCCTTGTTCAGTTGCTCTTGCGAGTCGGCGCAGAAGGCTCGCGCCTGCTCAATGCCATACGGGCCCTTTGCCCAGGGCATCCAGCGGTGCAGTTCTCGGTAGGAGGCCGTGACGGCCGCCAACACCCCGGCGGCGTCCTCTGGCACGGGTGGGCGCAGTATGAGGCGCTCGGTGACCAAGCGGCTCGGAAAGCGGGCCATGTTTCTCCCCCGGCGAGCTCACCCTGCCGGCCTTGGCTTTGAAGCGGGCCTCAAGCGGCTTCGAGTTCCTCCGGCGGGCGCACGAAGGGCTGCGGCACCGGGTCCTTGGTCATGCCCACCACGCCCTTGTAGCCGTGGTGTTCCTCCTCGATGTGCAGCGTCCGTTCCGGGATGACGAACTTGGTTCCCGGACCGCATTCGTGCACGGTTCCACTGGCCGGGTCCTGGAAGCGGAACACGCCCTCCTGCACATAGAAGTGAATGCCCACGTCGTGCCAGTGGATCGGTGTGCCGCCGCTCGCTGCCGCGTCCACTTCGTGCAGGAACTGGCCGTTGCCGCGGATTTCCTGTCGGGCGTCGTCAAGGTCCTCGAAGTAGCCGTGCTCCACCGTGATGCCCATGCGCCGTTTCCCCTTGCTGTACAAAGCCTTGCGTCGCCGGCATCGTAGCACCGTCTGGCAGGCGTGGCATGATCGATGGATGCCACGCATTTGGAGATGCCCAACATGACCGAATTCGTCAGGACGCCAGATGAAAACTTCGACATGGTGTCCGACTTCCCCCACGCGCCGAACTACCACACGTGGCAAGACCTGCGCATGCATTACGTCGATGTCGGGCCGCGCGATGGCCCGGTCATGTTGCTGCTGCACGGGATGCCGACGTGGGCGTATCTCTACCGGGACATGATCGGCCCCCTCGTGGATGCCGGCTATCGCTGCATCGCGCCGGACCACATGGGCTTCGGCCGTTCGGACAAGCCCACTGACGTGCACTGGTACACCATCGCCCGGCACACCGAAATCCTCACCTCACTGATCACGTCGCTGGATCTGAATCGAATCACGCTGGTGTGCCAGGACTGGGGCGGCCCCATCGGTCTCGCCCAGGCGGCGATGATGCCGCACCGCTTCGAGCATCTCGTCATCATGAACACGTGGCTGCACCACGATGGCTACGAGTACTCCGACGCCATCCGCAACTGGAACCGAAACTGGCACGAGGGCGGGCTGTTCCATCGCCCCGAACCGGATGTGGGGCTGCTGCTCGTGCTGTCCGCGGGCCTCGCCGACCGCCGCACGGTGTTCGGCGCCATCGTCGAGGGTAAGGACCCCGGGCTCACGGGAGAGGCTGCACGGGTTTACCAAGGCTTCTCGGCGCCGTATCGCGGCCTGCCGGACGGCGGCTACAACGGCATGCGCCGCTTCCCGCTGTCGATTCCGGTGAGCAGCCCAGACAATGGCAACGCTGCGGCGCAGGAACTGCACTACCGAACGCTGCTCGGCTGGCAAAAGGGCGTGCAGTTCGTCTGGGGCTGCGTGGACGACGTGTTCACGGAGGCGTGGGGACGCACTTGGGCCGAGCGCATGGGCAGTGCCAGGTTCGACGGCATCGAAGACGCTGACCACTTCCTGCAAAGCACGCATGGTGGGCGCGTCGCCGAACTCATCATCGACGGTCGACGAGCGTAGGTTCTAGGGCCGCCGGAGGGGCTCCCAAGGAGCCCTCATCCGCCAAAGGGGCTCGCATGAGTGGGCCGAAGGAGCTTATGCGAGCACGCCGGCAGCGCGCAGCCCTGCGATCTCGTCTTCGGCCATGCCGAGAATGCCTTGCAGCACCTCGTCGGTGTGGCCGCCTAGCTGTGGCGCCGGCATACGAACGCCGTTGGGGCGCGTGGCGAAGCGCCAAGGGATGCCGGTGTGGGCGCGGGCTCCCACTTCCGGGTGATGCTGACGTTCGATGAAGCCGCGGGCGTTGAAGTGCGGGTCTTCCACCACGTCCCGACAGGTGAAGCTCGGGAAGGCAGCGATGCCGCGCGCCTGCAGGAGGCCTGTCACGAACCAGCGGTCGTGGCGGCTCGTCCAGTCGGACAGGCGACGTTCGAGTTCGTCTTCGTTTTGCTTGCGCAGCTTAAGGTTCGCGAAACGGTCGTCGTCGAGACCGGGCACGATCTCGGCGAGGGAGGCGAAGTCGGCGTCGGCGCAGGCGATGGTCACCCACTCATCGTCGCCGGCGGCCGGAAAGCACCCATGCGGTGCCATCCACGGGTCCCGGTTGCCGCTCCGCTCCGCTTGCCTTCCGGCCAATGCTTGCTCCATCCAGCCGTCCACATTGAGTGCGGCGGTGGCTTCCCACAGCGTTACGTCCAGGTGTTCGCCGACGCCGGTTTGGTCTCGACGCAGCAGGGCTCCTGCAACGGCGCACGCCGCGGTGATGCCGGCCGTGGGGTCCGGCATGGCGACGCCCGTCTCCTCCGGGCCTTCGCCGGGAAATCCAGATGCGGAAGAGAGCCCCGACAGAGGCCCGGTGGCGGGCCCGTAGCCCATGTACTCGCGGTAAGGCCCCGTCTGCCCATAGCCACTGACAGACGCGAGGATCACGCGCGGATTGATTTCCCGCAGCACGTCGTAGCTTAAGCCCAGACGTTCGAGGACGCCGGTGGCGAAGTTCTGGAACACCACGTCCACCTCGGTCACGAGCCGCTTGACGAGTTCGGGACCCTGCGGATGACGAAGATCCACCGCCACGCTGCGCTTGCCTTGGTTCCACTGGTTGAACATGCCATTGGTGTTCAGGCTCGGCTCGATGCCTTCTGGCGCGGCATTGCCGCGGCGATAAAGGTCGGGGCGCACGGAGGATTCCACCCGGATCACGTCCGCGCCGAGATGGGCGAGGTTCATGCTGCCGAAAGGGCCGGCCCAAACCCAGGTGAGGTCCAGCACGCGCACGCCTTCGAGTGGGCGTTTTGGCGCAGACGGACCGATTGGTTGAGGTTCCGAAGGCGGAGGCGTCAGATCGGAATCGAGCAGCTCCGTCGTGTGCTCGCCGATGTGCGGCGCCGGTCGGCGGTATTGCGGCCTCTTGCCGTCGATGAGCATCGCAGGGGCCATGTAGGCGGCGGTGCCTGCATCGCCCGGCGGCTTGGTGAAGAACTCCCGTGCGACCAGATGCCTGTCGGCGGCAAGATCGGCGAACGACATCACCGGCGCCATGCAAATACGGTGCTTTTGCGCCGCATGGTAGAGGTCGAAGGTGGCCCATTCGGCGACGAAGTCGGCGATGAAGCCGTGAATCACGTCTTGGTTCTCGTTGCGCCCTTGCGTCGTTTCGAACACATCCAGGGTCCCCCACTCGGGGCTGCCCATGAAATCCACCAGCCGCTCCCACTGATCCTGCTCGATGCAGGCAAGGAAGATCGCGCCGTCCCGGGTGTCGAAGATGCGCCACGGAATGAGCGACCGAGGCACCGTGCGCTTCATCACGAAGCCGTGGTAGGTGTACACGTGGATGCCGAACTCCAGCACCGAGGCGACGTACTCCACCACCGAGAAGTCGATCACTTCGCCGAGCCCAGAGCCGCATCGATCCCGATGCACCGCCAGCGCCACCGTCGCCCCAGCCACCCCTGCCATCAGGCTGCAATGGTGGCCATGCATCTTCAGCGGCGGATAGCTCGGCTCCGGATGCGACATGGGGCAGAGTCCCGCCCAGCCACCACCATGCGACAGCGTGAGCTCGGAGGCGGCAAGATTGGCATACGGCCCGCCAAGCCCGAACGGCGTCATGGCCAAAACCACGAGATCCGGTCGAGACGCGCTCAAAGTTGCTTGGTCGAGCCCCAGTCGCCGCGCCTCGTCGCCACGCAAGGAATGCACCAGCACGTTCGCCCAGCCAACGAGGCGCGCAAGCTCCTCTCGCCCGGCATCGGTCTCGAGATCAAGACAAACGCTGCGCTTGTCCAGATTCACGGCAAGAAACAGTCCGCTCTGCTCTTCGTCCACATCCGCCGCGAACGGCCCAACCCGCCGCGCCGGATCCCCCTCCGGCGCCTCCACCTTGACGACATCGGCTCCTTGGTTGGCGAGATGACGCGCCGCATACGCCGCAGCAACACCGGCCCCAACCTCGAGCACCCGCATCGCCGGTAGAAGGTCAAGCGCAAAATGTGGTGTTTTTTCTGGTGGTTGACCGGTCATCGAAGTGAGTCGGTGTCCTCGTTAAGGATGTCGAGATAGGGATACTGAGCAGCCTACCTTGCTCAAGTTTCCTCACTAGCAGCGACCATGATTAAGAGACTAGGCCGAAAAATTTGGCAGCGGACTTCGCTAGTTGAGTTTCTTTACATAGCGGAAGCCGTTGCGAAAACCTCACCCCCGAAACTTGCATTAGGCCTGGCTGTCGCCCAGGAAGCTCTTGATTTGGTCGGAGAGGTTGGTGCAGGCCTCGGGTTGGACGCGGGCGATGAAGGGGATGGGGACGACGACTGCGGGGATGAAGGAGGTGCCGACGGCTTCGGAGGTGACCTTGCCGACGGCGATGCCCTCGGACACATCCCAGATGGAGGCTTCGTAGTTGGAGGCGTCTTCCCACGAGAGGAAGCCGAAGCAGGCCGGCATGCCGCCGGTGAAGACCGTGCATTGCACCGTGCCGGCCTGATCGGTGCGTTCGGTGGTTCCCTCGATCCACACCAGATAGCGCACGCCAATGTCGCGGATGCGATTGCCGACCAACGGTTCGGCGATCACTTCGCCGAGCTTGTCCATGGTCAGTGGCGCGGTGCGCGGCTCGAACCACGGAAACACGGAATCTACGAACTGCCGTTCCGCCAGCACCGAGAGGCTGTCGTCGCCGGCGGCCACGCTGTCGCTGACGCAGGAGATGAAGTCGTTCTCGGTCTCGCCTTGAGTCTTGTGCTTGCGGGAGAGGATCACCACGGATTGGTCACCCAAGGGGCCCGTGCGGGCGAAGCGCACTTGGTCGATGGTGGGCTGCACGCAGCCTGCCAAGGCCGTCGCCAGGAGGAGCGTTCCCGCCAGCAACGCCGCTGGGGTTAGGGGGGCGGGACGGGTGCCGGCACCACCGGGTTCTGGGTCTGGCATTTGGTCGCAGTTCATGCCCCGAGTCCCCGACCTTCCAGCCACTCCCGCACGCCATCAACCGTCGGGAAGTAGAACGACAGGAAGGCGGCGGCATCGCGCAGGGCCCAGATGGTGGCGTCGCCGAGCGCGTCGTCCTGGGTGCCCACCGAGCCGTAGTTGTCGCTGTTGGCCTTGCCATAGCCGAGCAGGTCCCAGTCGGCGATCAGGGTGCCGTCGGTGGCGAAGAGCTTCATGCGGTACTTGATCCACACCTCGTAGAAGTCGCCCTTGGTTTGCGCCGGGATTGCAAACTGCATCTCCTCGATGGTGGGCGCGAGCACGGCATCGACGTTGGCGCCGGAGCTCTGCAGGGCGTCGAGGAAGGGGGCGGCATTCTCGTTCTCTCGCGCCTTGCCCTTGATGCGCGTAACGTCTTGGAACATGGCGTCGAACACGCGCTCGAACACCGGCACCTGCGATGCGCCGAGGTCGATGCGGTACTCGCCGTGATCCGGCACTTCCTCGACGTGGACATAGGCGGTGAGGGCATCGTCGAAGTAGACGCCCATCTTCACCGGGATGGGTTTCACCAGCGGGCTCGGCACGGTGGTGTTGACCGTGACGGAAGCGCCGCGAGCGCAGCCGAGCATCGCGACCAACAGCACAGCGCCTACCACGGCACCGCACAGGGCCCGCCCAATGCGCGAGCCGGGAAGCACGGCTAGATCCGCGACCGAGAACCCCGGAACCGGCACTCGTTTAGCACTCCCTGCGACCACCAACGAAAGCCTACTCGAAATACCTAGCCATGTCCGAGCAACCGGCGCGCCCTGACGGGCGCGTTGGCAGTTCGCTCGCGCGAACTGCTGCACTTCGATGGACTCGGTACGGGACGCGTAGGGGCGGTGCTTGCCCCGGGCTTGCCCCCGCCCGTGTTGAAGGCATCGATGGATTCGGCACGTCCCCGACGAACTGCGTTCTAGAGCGCAAGTTCCTAGCGGGAGTGGATGGCAGAGCGTCCCAAGGGCTACTCATAGCTCGCGAGGCCCACGAAGGTCCCGCAGTTGCGGGCCGTGAGTTCGCGCATGAGCGCCGCAAAGTTGGCTGCCGACTGCGCTTGGCCCAGGACAACCGGGAAGCCGATGGCGTGGACTCGGACGCGGCAGTTGCCGTCCTCGTCAGAGGCGTTGAAGCGGTCGATGGTGTCCACCACGACTTCGACGGAGCGGCCCTGGAAATCGTCGCCGAAGACGTAGACGCTGATCTTCTTGTCGGGCGCGTAGAAGGTAGTGATGGCCTTGGTCACGCCTTCCACGGGGCTCGAGTTGGAGAAGGCGTTCCAAGTGCGCAGCCGCCCGACGATGGCGCGACGGCGGGCGGGGGTGTCGGGAATCCAGGTGTCCACGTATTGGCTGAACATGTAGCTGCCCATGTCGTTCATCACCTGGATGCCCTTGACGGTGGGGTAGATGTCGAGGGTTTCTTGCAGCTTCTGCACCACCAGCGGCCAGGCGAATTGGTACATGCTGCCGGAGGTGTCGATGACAAAAATGATGTACTCGCTGTCCACCGGGATGCCGCCAATGGTGCTGTCGAGGCGGCTGAAGTTGAGGCCGAGCAGGCGTTCCATCTCGTCGGTGAGGGATTGCTTGGCTTCCGAGAGCTGGTTGTGGCGGGCGACTTGCTGCACGGCCTGGTCTTCGGCGGCGCTGAACTGGCCAAGGATGTCGCTCACCTGCTGCTTGACCCGGGCGAGTTGGGCAAGCTCCTGATCGAGCTGGCGCTGCTCGTCCTCGATCTGCCGCTTCAGCACGCGCGTCTGCCCCTCGATGTCGAACTTTGACTCGCGCTTGAGGGCGACGATGCCATCGAGTTCGAGGTCGGTCTCTTCGAGCACGATGGGCTGCACGGTCTTGACGATCATCAGCAGCAGGATGATGGCGCCGAAGCCGCAGCAGATGACGTCCAGGAAGGAAAGCCCAATCTCTTCGATGTCGCGCCTTCTCATCGGGCGCTCCTTTGGAGCGAGGGCATTCTGCCTTCCTTCCGAGGTCCCCTCGTTGCGATGGCGTTCATGGCCAATCTCTTGATGGGGCCAGGTAGGCCCCTCCCGTGACGCTGGCAAGGCTCCAATATGCCGCCGAGGCCATCGGGTCGCCCTCCATGGGGAACAGGATGATGTTGAAGGGCACGCCGGCCGGCAGCCGCTTGGTGGCGTCCTCGAAGTAGCTGCGTCGCGTGCGGCCATCTACCGTGCTGCCACGGGGTGGTCGGTCGCCTTGGGTAGGCAGGCTGTCGATGATGAGATAGACGTTGTCCGGGCGCGGGCGCAGGCCGTTGATGGCGCTCATCACGGGTTCCAGGCTAGTGCCGCCGGCCGGCACCGTGTCGGCGAGAAGTGCGAGGGCGGAGTCGAGCGCCTCCTGGTCGGTGGCGGGATACCAGTTGGTGGTGGGCAGCAGGGTCTGGGCGCCGGTGTTGAACACCATGATTTGAAAGTTGCTGTCGAGCGGCACCTGCGCCGTGAGCCATTCCACCGTGCGGCGGGCGCGCTCCCACTTCGGCGCCTGCATCTGGCGCTCGCGCGACATGTTGCGGCGGCGGATCACCTGCACGATGGTCTCGTCGAGCATGCTGGCGGAGGCGTCGAGGGCGATGAGCACATAGCGGCCGCCGACGAAGAGGCCCGTCAGGTATTGCCTGTCGCCCTCGCCGGCCACTTCGATGAGCTGCCTTCCCTTGCTGAGCTCCTCCTGTGCCTGGAGCTTCTCCACCTCGTCCTGTCGGGTTTCGATGTCCGACTGCAGTTCCTCCACGTCTTCCTGCCGAGCGATGGTCTCGGCCTCGATTTCGTCGAGGTCGGCCTTGCGGCGTTCGAGGTCTTCGAGCATGGCCAGCAGTTCGCGTCGTGCGGTGCTGATGCGGGCGCGGGTCCCTTCCAGGGTCTCCTGCAGGTCCACGAGGTCCTTTTCCCCGGTGTCGATCTCGTAGTCGAGCTTGCGCACCTCCGCGAGCAGGTCGCGGTTCACCTCTTGAGTGTCGTCCTCCACAGCATGGTTGATGATGAGGAAGATCAGCACCACGGCGCCGAAGCCGCAGGACATCACGTCCAGAAACGACAGCGAGAAGACGTTGAAGCGGCGTTGGGTGCGGGCCATGGCCTTGCCGCTCGCTACTGCTCTACCGCGACGAGACGGAACTCGATGCCTTGCCAGAGCACGGTGTCGCCGGCCCATGCGGGACGCTCGGCGCGGAGCGGGCCATCCACCGTGGTTGCGTCGTCGCTCGCGGGGGAGATGTGGACTTGCGTGTCTTCGACGCGGATGTCAAAGGCCGGGCCTTGCGCTGCACATGCCGGGTGGTCGCTGGCGTCAGGGCAGTGCCCGATGGGCACGGCTATGCCGGCGCACACGAGGTGTGTGGGTAGGCGCCCCCCCGCCGGCGCGGCGCGTCTCGCCGGCTCGGTACCCCGCCGCGCGGCCAATGCGGTGACGTATCGCACGGCGGCGCCGTCGCCCAGGATGCGCTCTGCGTTGTCGCGCACGGCCTGTCCCAACGCATCCTCTGGGAGTTCCGTGACCGGAAGCTCGAGTTGCTTCATGCGCTCGGCGAGGCCCGGAAGCCGTGCCGCCCGATGGGTCACGGCGATGGCATCGACAGCGCCGATGGCTGCGGCAAGGGCGTCGTAGTTGCGCGTGGCCTTGTGTGCGAGGGCCTCGCGGGAGATGTCCACGCGGCGCAGGCCGTCGTCGTGGTCGAGTTCGATGCGCGTGCCCTCGCCAGCGGCAATCAGCTCGCCAAGACGATCGAAGAGCTGCTGCTCCGTAGCGGCGATGCGGAGGGGATCGAGTCGCGTTTCGGTCACGAAGCGGTCGGCGGCAAGCGCGATCCAGCCCTCGAATATGGTGCCGACACCGGCCTCCACCACCTCGACGACATTGCGGCGCCGCACTTCGGCCCCCGCCACGTCGATGGTGGATACGACCCCGCCGTGGCGGGTGACGTCGACGACAGCGCAGGTGCAATCCTCGAGGCCCGCAGGAAGCGCGCCCGCCGCTGCGCCAGTGACCCCGCCATCGACCACGGCGCGCACGCCGGCGCCTACCTCGCGGGCGATGCCAAGGAACAGCGACAGTCGCTCGCCGGTGATGGCGCCCGGTGCGAGCGCCACCAGGTCCTCGGCGGCATCGGCGTTCGCCACGTCGAGAATGGCCTTGAGATGCAGATAGACGAGATCGGCCTGGTTGGCGACGGTAGGCCCCGGTGGCGCAACCGCCTCGGCGTTCAGCCGCCGCCAGAACTGGTCGTGCGACTGGCCGGGATAGAGCCTTGAACGCTGCGCCGCCTCGTCCCCGAACAACACCTGCGCGTCGTCCACGTGGGCGACGCCCGGGGCGCGATAGAGCAGGGCATCGTCACGCCAGAGCGTGATCTCGGAGTCGTTGAAGTCGAGGATGAGCATGGCTAGCGGCGCCCCCACAAGGGCACGCTAACCGTGGCCCCAGCTTCCACCGACCGAGGTACCTTCATCGCTGCCACTCGACTCGCTCCTTCTACGGCGCGCGCCTAGAGCGCGTCGCGGGCTTGCAGGTGGCGGATGAGATGTTCCTCGCAGTAGTGCTGGGTGTCGAGCACCAGCCGCTCCTGCACCAACTGCACCTGATGCATGAGGAACATGATGACGATGCTGATGACGAGGGCCACGAAGGTGGAGTTGAAGGCGACGCCCAAGCTGGTGGTGACGCCGGCGATGTCTCCTTCCACCGCTCGATAGGCTTGCCCGAGCGCGTCGCCGATGCCGCGTACGGTGCCGATGAAACCAATGGAGGGGATGGCCCAGGCGATGTAGCGGATCATGGCGAGTTCGCTGTCGAGGTGATCGGACTCGGCCTCGCACACCGAACGCACCGTGTCGGAGACATCCTGCACATGCTGCGTGGCCGCGAAACGCTGCAACGCCGCGAGCAGCGTGCGGGGCAGCAGGGTGCGGCGGGTGGCGTCAGGGAGCGCCTGCAGGGGCCGCGAGTAGAGCCGCGCGTCCTCGGGCAGGATGCTCATGCCCTCTGAGATGTTGATGAAGCGCTCCTCGAGCATGCGCCGCTCGCGGAACGAGTTGCGCGTCTTCATGCCCATGATGGACATGGCCCACAGCATCAGAACGAAGCAAGACTCCTGCTCGTAGTCGCGCAGCACAACATAGAGGGAGCGGTCAGGCACGAACGCCTCGCCTTGCGCTACGCGGTCGGCCTGGGCGCCCAGGATGGCGTCAGCATTTGGGCGGATGACCGTGACATAGACGAGATGCACGACAATCAGCGCCAGCACGAGAGCCACAAGCTGATAGACGAAATCGTTGGATAGGACCTTCTTCATGCGGTCGGCTGCTCCGTCAGATGTCGACGGGGAAGGGTACTTCCACGTCCTCTGAGATTTCCTCACTCGGGACGAACACGTCGCGCGCTACCGGGGGCCTCGGTGGCCTTTCGCGTCGCGCCTCGGCTTCGTCCGATCGCTCCACCACCTCCTCGACGCCGGTGGCCTCTTCGCTATCTTCTTCTTCCAAGTTGCCTTCCGCAGCCAGGCCCGGCGCGGCGGCAACGCCCAGCACCGCCACCAGACCACAAGCCAAGGTTCTGTTGAGGAAAACCACCAGATCGCGCCCGAAGGGCGCGCGCTCCGGATGCGCTCGTCGAATGTCCATCGCTTTCGCGTCCACCTCACTCTGCGAACCGGGCAATGCGGAAGCCCACGTCCTGGCGTCCGTCGCTGCCGTAGTCGCGGAAGGACAGGCGCAAGTCTGTGATCGTGCCGTGCATCCAGCTCGATCCTCGGATGACATGGTAGTCGCCTTCCTCCGCTCCCAACGGATCGACCGCTTCGGTCTCTTCTGGGATTTCGTAGAAGTCATGGGTCCATTCCGCGACGTTGCCGCCCAAGTCGTAGATGCCCTTCGGGTTTGCCGGGAACGAACCCACCGGGGCGGCGACGATGTAGTTGTCGTTGTAGCCAAAAATGATGCGCCCTACCACATTGGACGCGGCTCGATCGGCATAGTTTCCATGCCGGTCCGGCGGCGGCAACTGATCGCCCCAAGGGAAGCGCAGCGGTGCCGCCTCCGTGCTGCGGGCGCTCCAGGCCCACTCGGCCTCGGTGGGCAGGCGGTAGCCCACCGAAGCGGGGTCGAAGCCCTTCACGTCGCCGAACTCCTCGATGTAGAAGGGGACGAGCCCGTCCCGTCGCGACAGCCAGTTGCAGTAGAGTGCGGCCTCGGTCCAGCTCACGGTGGTCACTGGCTGCTCGTCCTCGTCGAGGTCCAACTCATTGAACTTGCCGGACGAATGCGCGCTGGCAAAGGCGCGGAACTCGGCATTGCTCACT
The DNA here is from genome assembly GCA_028824555.1 of Gammaproteobacteria bacterium. Lineage (GTDB taxonomy): Bacteria > Pseudomonadota > Gammaproteobacteria > Pseudomonadales > Azotimanducaceae > VXYL01. The sequence continues at coordinate 20,904 of JAPPDJ010000181.1, forward strand.
TCGTGGCGGGAGAGATAGAACAGGCGCGTGATCTCTACCTCCCGCAGCACTTCGTTGGCGCGGCGCCCCGGCTCCCGGCGCGAGGCGCCCATCGCGATGCTGCCGGGGCCCAGCAGAACGAGCTCTTGCCCGAGCGAGGTGACTCGCTCCGGCTTGAGGTTGGCGAGCCGCGCTTCGGCCAGCGTCAGCAGGCGCACGCGAATCTGCTGCCGATAGCCGGGCTGCGGCAGGATCGTGCGTGAGTAACCCGCATGACCCTCCTTGCGCAGTTCGATCTCGTGCTCCACGGCGCTCAGGGTGATGACGCCGGCGGCCTCGCCGTGGTATTCGCCGTCCACCCAAAGTTCCACGCCTTCGGGCCGGGTTTCGATGGCGACCTCGCCGGACGCGGCTTCCAGCGTCAGCTCAAGCACACCCTCGCGCCCGGACTGCACCGTCGCTTCGCCGTTCCACGGCGTGTAGCCGAGGCGAAACACGCGAATGTCGTGCCTTCCTGGGGCAACGGCGACTTCGAGCGGCGTCTCGCCGCGATAGTCGCCGTTGACGGTGACGCCGGCCCCCGCTGGGGACGTGATCACGTTGAGCAGGCCGTCGGCGCGTTCGAGGGTGACCGCCGGCAGCGTCATGGCTTCGCCGGCGGTGATGGAAAGGATGTCGTTCCACGCCTTGTGCCCGGCGAGCTTCACCGTGATCCGGTGTTCTCCGGCGAGGATGGGCACCGGGCCGGGCGTCGTCACGCCGCTCGGTTCGTCGTCGATGCGGATTTGTGCCCCTGATGGCGTGGTGGGAATGGTGATGTCCGCCCAGTTCGGCGCCAGGCTCGCGCTGACGGTCTGTTCGCGCCGCATTCCCTCCACGAAAAAGTCGACGCTCGCCGCCTGGTAGCGCGGATGGCTGACGAGTGCCGTGTGTTCGCCGGCCGGCAGGTCGGCGGTGAGGGGCGCAGCGCCGCGGATGTCGCCCACCTGAACGTCCGCATCCACGGGGTCGGTCTCGAAGGTGATGCGCCCTGGCAGCGGTGTCAGCGCGAGCGGCAGCACCTGATTGCGAGCCGCGCCAATGACCTTGGTTTCCGACAGGTCGTGGTAACCGGGCGCGGCGGCTGCCACTTCGTACTCCCCCTGTCGCAGCAGGAAGGTCTCGCCCAACTGAAACGAAAAGCCACCCGAAACCGTCACCTCGGCATCGGCCGGCTCGGCCTCGAACCGCACCGAACGCGCCGTGAAGATAAACCACAGGAACCACGCCACCACCAAGACGAGCAAGGTGGCCACCACCTGCATCCGCCGGGGCAGCAGCCGTCGTCTCTCCCGCACGGCGCCGGTGGGGCGGAACTCCGCCGCCTCGATGACGCCGTCGGCGGCGTATTCCTCGGTGTCGTTCGCCATTGCCGCTGGCTAGCGTCCCGTCCTGACTCTAACTTCGGGGCACACTAGATGCGTTCGCGGCAGCGGATGTCCACGGGACCCATGCCGGCTTCGAGCCTGATTTCCTTGCGCACGTCGCGGCAACCGTCGCGGCTGCCGACGATGGTGTAGCGGCCCGGACGCAGCGCGAGTTCGTGTCGCTCGAAAGCGCCGAGTGCGGCGACGCGCAGGATCACGACATCGGTGGCGTTGTCGGACAGCAGCACCAGCGGGATGGGTTCGGCGGCTTGGGCAAGAAGCTCGCGGAAGTCCGCGACGCTGCGTTCGAATGCCGCGCCGGCGTCGCCGTCTTCAGCTGCGGCATCGAGCAGCTCCTGGGCAGCCGCGAACTCGCGCTTGGAGGACAACAGCGCCGGGTCGTTCAGGAGGCGTTGCATGGCGGAGGTGTGTTCGATCCGGCGGCGCACCCGCTCCCGGCCTTGGCGGGCGAACTCCAGGGCGCCGTCGATGGCGAGGGCGTCGTCGTAGGTGGAGAGCGCGTCGCGCCATGCTTCCGCGTCCTCGTGCTGGCGCGCGGTGGCGTGAAGCGCATCGATCCGTGCCCGGGTTTGCGCCTGTTGGGTCTGCTGGCGTCCCGCGAGTGCAGTAGCGTCGTCTGGAGAGTCGGCGAGGATGCGGTCGAACACCGCATGGGCTGCCTCGAAGTCCCCTGCATCAAGCGCCGCAAAACCGGCGGAGACGACGGCCTCGTAGTCGTCCTTGGCCTTGGCGGCGGCGGCGCGGGCAATGCGTTCGTCGAGGCCGGGCACGGTGGGGTCCACGGCGCGAGCCTTGCGCAGCATGGCGATGGCGCGAGCGTGGTCGCCCTTGAGTTCCGCCCGCTGCGCTTCGAGCAGGTGCGCTGCCAAGGCCGGCAGGCTGGCCGTGCGCGCTTGACCCGAGAGGGCGCGAGGGTCGTTGGCACGGATGGCGAGGGCGCGTTCGAAGGCGGCTTCGGCGGCAGTTTGGTCGCGCCTTGCGAGTGCCTCGGTGCCTTCGGCGAGAGCCTCCTCGAAGACCTCGTTGCCGCGTTCGACCAAGGCCAGGATGTCGGCCACCGCTCCCTCGTACTCCGTTAGCGATTCCTCGTAGCGCTCTTCGAGAAACAACCGATCGGCCTCGTTGGCGCGGTCGCGCACGGTGGCCATCTCCTCGGCGCCCCACAGCGCCACGTTCATCTCCTCTTCGAGCAGTAGCTGCGCCTCGACGAACTCGCCGAGCTTCTCGCGTGCTTTTGCGCTTGCGCGTTCGAGTTCGAGCGAACGATAGGGGGCGACGGTCTCGCGACTTGCCGGCGTGCCCGCCGGCGTTAAGCCCGGCGAGGTGCCTGTGGTTGGCGCGTCTGGCGTGGACACGTGGGAGGGCAGGACGAGGAAGACGAAGGCGATGGCGACTGCGAGGCCTGTTGCCGCGACCAGCACGGCGACCCGGCGCGGCATCTGCCGCAGCCGTTCGCGCCAGGGCAGGGAAGCCGGCGTGGCCGCTTCGCCGCGAGCACGCGACAGCGGCGGTGCCGTCGGCTCGATGCGGATTGGCTCGTCGGCGCTCATCACAAGGGCCTATTGGCTGGTGGGTTCGCCGAGACTGTCGAGGAAGGCTTCGTCGGCGTCGAAGCCGGACTCGCCTTCGTTGTCCTCGGCTTCTTCCGGCAACGCGAGTTCGAGCTCTTCGAGATAGATGCGCTTCAAGATGCGCCGCAGTTGCTGATATTGGTCATCCACCGTGCCCTGCAAGCGCAGGGTCTGGTTTTCGAGTTCGATCGTGTGTGGGGAGATCTCTGCCTCAGCGGACATGCCGAGCTCTTGCAGCACTTCGGAGTGCAGCTTCGCCTCGGCGCGGTCGCCCACCGCAGAGACGGAAAGCGTAGCGCCGGCGATGATGCCGGTGGCACCACCATAGCGCGCGACATCGGAGTCGCTGGCCTGGGCGATGATGCCGCCGGCGAGGGCCGCGGCGCCGAGCAGGGTCTTGCGCTTAGCCTTGTCGGTGACGCGGCGATAGGCGATGGCCTCGTCGTAGGTGGCGGCGCGCCATTCCTGATAGGACTCGCTCATCTCGGCGTGGAAGTTGTCGAAGTATTCGTCGAGGGTGTCGATGAAGAGGTATTCCCGTTCGCGCACCTGACGCACCCGTCCGAGCATGGGGTCGTCTTCCGCCGGTAGCCGGCGCAGGTCCCAACTGCCGGACTTGGAGGCTTCGACGTAGCTCTCGAAGGCGTCCGGGGAGAAGTCCCGGGCGAAGCGCATCTCGGCGGTGGTGCGGATGCGGCGGACGTCGTCGCGGCTTAAGGTCTGGTAGACGGCGAGCATGTCGTCCGCCAGTTGCCGATAGGTGGCCTGGAACGGGTCGATGCCCGGCGGGATGCCCTCCTCGTACGCGTATTTGCTGGCGAGGGTGAGGTAGTTGCGCTCGAACCAGACGACGCCGCGAGCGTCGGTCACCACCACGTCCAGTTCCATGCGCTCGCCGTCGGAGTGGGCGATGCTGCCGGCGACCACCACATCCACGGCAAAGGTCTCGCGCGGTGCAACCCGGACCGCGCCCCAGTTGCCGGTGGATTGCAGGAGGTTCTTGGCGAAGAAGGCCATGTAGTTGGCCTCGGCGCGACGCACTTCCGGGTTGATGTTGCGCTCCACGCGCTCGTCGAACGACTCGGGCACGTTGGAGTCGAACACCGAGACGCCCACATCGAGCAGCATGTCCTCGGCGATGCCGGCATGAACCTGCTGCGGCGGCGACAGATCGACCACCCGCACCGTCTTGCTCATGCACCCGGCAAGGCCAACCGTCGCCGCCAATACCAGCGCCAGTCGAAGCACGCCGCGCACCCTATGTGGGGTTCGGATGTCCATGCGCGTAGCTTGCATCAAATCCGCCCTCATTTGGCAATCCTAGCAGTCCGCTGGGCACAGCAATCTCTGATGGAAATCGGTCCTGGTCGCTCGTACGCCTCTAGGCGTGCCGTGCCGGCGCGGCCCAAGGCGCGCTCGCGCGGATGTGGCTCGAAGCCGAGTCCACACCAACGTGCCGGCCGGATGGCGCGGTCCCACACGCCACTCGAAGTGAGGGGCCATGCACGCTCCTCCCACCGAAGGCGAAGCAACCACGGGCCGGACGCTGCAACCAGCCCCCTCTCCGCGAGACGGGCCTGTCGGTGACGTGGAAGCTGCGCTGTACCCTGCGCGTAGGCCCGGAGTTGCCAAGCGACCACCGCGCCCTTCGGGGTGCGCTAGTGCGCGAACAAGGCGGGCCTTCGGAGGGAAGGCATCCTGCCTTCCATGCGCGCCTCTGGCGCGCCGACGGCGACTTGCAACAAGAAGGCGCCTATCGGCGCCAGGCAAGGCAGAATGCCTTCCCTGCAAAGGCCCGCCCATCACAAATCCGACGGGCTCCTAACGCCCTTCCTTGTAACGCCTCAGCTCTTCCCAAAGTGCCTCGCGCAGCTCCGGGTCCGTCTCCGCCATGGCCGCCTCGCGGATCTGCCTTGCCACCACATCGTCGTCCCTCGCGTCGGGAACGTCTGGCGGCGTCGGCGCGGCGGGGGGCGCCGGCGTTGCATTGGTGTCGCCGGGGCGCACGTCGCCGACTTCGCGGCCACCGGCGCGGGAGGCGCCGCCGCCGGAGTTGCTGCGGGAACCTGCTGCGTCTTCCATTTGACCGGTGCCGGTCTGGCCGGATGCCTGCGGCGAGGGGCGGTTGGCTGCGCGTTCGTTGGCCCGTGCCACCAGCACGCCGCGTTCGTCGAGGATGCGGCTGTCGAACACCTCGAGGGCTGCACGCAGTTCGCCATCGCCACCCTTGGCGGCGCCGCCTTCGCCATCGGGACGGCCTTGTTGCGCCTGACCGCCCTGGCCTCTCCGGGTGCCGGTTCCATCGGGGTCGCCGGCGCGGCTGGAAGCGGAATCGCCGCCTTGGCCGTTGCCGGCGTCGGCCACCTTCTCGCCGCCGCCGCCTTCCGCTCCGCCTGATCGTTCGTCGTCACCACCGCCGGGAAGCTCGGTGCCCGTCTCCCAGCCATCGTCGGCGCCACCGGTGGCATCGGGACGGTCGCCAGCGCCCGATGTTTCGTCTTCGCCACCGGTTCCCGCCACGGACTCCCCATCGGCATCGCCGCCAGCTTCGTCCTCTTCACCGGGCCTGCCGCCTGCTTGCGCCTGTTCATCCTCGCCATCGCCGCCGGCTTCGGGGCGCTCGCCAGGACCACCGGCAACCTGTTCCTCATCGCCCTCGCCGTCGCCATCGTCCGGGCGGTCTTCCGAGCCCGCCGCGACCTGCTCTCCCTCCATGCCGGCGGCGTCTTCCTCGTCGTCGCCGCCCGGGCGTTGCTCGGTGCCGTCTTGACCGGCCACCTCGTCGCCGTCCTGGCCTTCCTCTTCCTCTTCGTCGCCTTCACTGCCGGCCGCTTCGTCTTCACCTTCCACACCTGGCCTCGACTCCTCCCCGGGTGCCTGCGCCACAGCGCTTTCGCCGGGGAGGCCCCCGCCTTCCTCGTCGGTGTTTTCGCCGTCCGCGCCCGCCGCGCCGGCAACTTCACCGCCGGCAGTTTGCGGCCGATCTGTGCCCTGTTGCTCCGAGTCGTCCTGTGCGCCACCTTGCTGGGAATCCTCGCCCGGCCTCTGTACGGTTGCCGCTTCCGGCATCCCGCCGGCGTCGCTTGACGACTCGCTACCTTGCGCATCGCCTTCCTGCTCAGCCTCCTGACCGGGGCGCTGGTCGCCGGGTTCGCTGGATGCGGATTCGTTGCCTTGTTGCCGGTCGCCTTGCTGCTCGTCCTGTTCGTCCTGCTCGCCAGGGCGCTGGGGCGGTCGGGGCATCTGCGGCATCCCTCCCTCGGCCTCGGTTTCGCTCTCGTCCTGCCGCGACTGGCTGGAAGAGTCGCTGCTCGGTCGGGAATCGGTCGGCATCGACGGCGGCGTCGGCATCCTCGGCGCGGATGGCTGCGACGCCGATGGCGGCGAGGGCATGGTTCGCGACGGCATGGACTGCGACGACGGGGATGAAGGCGACGACTGCGAGGACGGCGAGGAGGGCGAGGGAGTTGAAGGGCTCTGGGGGGAGCGCTGCTGCGTCTGGGTTTGGCTGGGCGAGGAGCGCGAAGGCGTGGACGGCATCTGGCTCGCCGACGGCATCTGCGGCATTTGTGGCATTTGCGGCATCGGCGGCGTGATTGGCGATTGGCAGGCCGAGACCGCCAATGCACAGCCAAGCACGACGGCCGCCGAGTGCAGCAAACGAATTCGGTTCCCCGGGAGGCTCGCTCGGATTCTCATCGCGACTCCTCGACTCATCGACGGTTCCCGCTCGACTCCTTTCACAGTCGGCGTCCAACCCACAACACCATCATATTGCATTCGACGCCGATGCCCGCCACAGGTTCCACGGCTATGGAGCAACGTGTTCTGGCGGCGCATGGCACAAGGGGAAGCCTTCCACGCTACCGACAGGCCCGTTCCGCGGGGAGGAGGCTGGCGGCATGTTGGGCCCTTGGTTGCTTCGCCTTCGGCGCGAGGAGCGTGCATGGCCCACACTTCGAATGGCGTGTGGGACCGCGCCATCCGCGCCGCCAAACCCCTCGCTAACGCTCGGGGTCTGGCCCCAGCCCCCACCTAGCCAACAGCTTTGCGTCGCCAGAACGTCACTTCGTGAACTTCTACGACGCGAAGCTCTTGGTCGGCACGTTGGTGGCAACTCGGCTTCGCGGCGCTATCTTTGAAAATCAACGCCTTACGAAATCTGTTCCATGCGAGTCGCTTGGGCAATCTCCTACGCGTCGGTCGCAACCTCCGGCGTTGCGGGAACATCGCCCGCGTCGACACCGTCGCTCTCGTCCGCGGCGGATGCAGGTTCCCGTTCCGACGGCGCATCGAAATACTCGAACTCGAACACGATGCGGATATCGTCGCTTGGGTGGGGCCCTTCCTCCGTGAAGACGGGTCGGTAGCGCGCCCGCCGCGCCGCCCGGCGCACCCGGAAGTCCATCTTGCCCTCCGGCTCGGAGCGCAGCGTGTCGATGCGTCCCACCTGGCCGTTCTGGCCTACATCCACCGATAGCTCCACGACACCCCTGCGGGGCGGGCCCGTGGCGCCTTCCGGCCGTTTCGGCGGCCGGGGCAGGGGCAGATAGAGCGGAGTTGCTTGGCCGAACAGCACCCGGCGCAATCCGGGCTCGTCGTCCAGCAATTCCCACGCGCGGCCATAGAGTGCCTCCGCCCGCCCTTGCTTCTCGAACATGATGAACCAGTCGCCGAGTTCGAGCATGGCGCCGGCGATGTGGGTCGGCTGCGCATCGGGATGCTCGCGCACGGCGTTGACCACCTCGATCAGCGCCCGTTCGCCGCGTCCGAAGGCATTCACCGCCACCGTGCTTGCCCAGCGTTGATCCCGCGAGAACGCCGCCCGAGGCGCTTCGACGGCGTTGACATAGCCGGGTGGAAACCGCTCCGCTCGATAGGTGGCGGCAATGCCGCGCAGGGCGCGCAACCGGGCACCGCTGGCGCGGCCCTCGGCGCGAGCGACCTTTTCGGCATGTTCAAAGAGGCCCCGGGCCGAGAAGATGTCGTAGGTGGTGAGATACCAATCCGCCAAGGTAAACATGCCGGGCAGAAGTTCCGGGCTGGTGGCGCCGTGACTGCGCAGCAGGATGTCGTAGGCGTACTCATGCCGGGCGTTGGCGGCGGCATAGTCGCCAGTGGTGGCGTGCACCGCCGCCTCGCGATAGATGACCTCCACCTGGTCCGGGTGGTGCAACCCGCGATTCACCCGCATCACCTGCACTGCACGCTCGTAAGCGCCCAAGGCGCCGCTGGACTCCCCCACTTGCGCCAACGCGTCGCCAAGCGCCACCAAGGGCTCGGCGAGTGCCATGTCGTAGCGGTGCGAACGCCGCTCGATGGTGTCGATGGCCGACTCGGCGGCGTCGATCGCGAGCAGGAACTCACGCGCGTCCAGGAGCGATTGTGCGCGTTCCTGGTCGGCCTCCGCTGCCGCGGTCAGCGGTGCGATGGCCCAGGCAAGGCAAGCGAATGCGTACGCAGCCGCACGACGGCTGCGGCGTTTCGCGATGCGAGCGACTGGCGGCCGGTTCCAGCCGCCGGTCTGGCCCCACCGGCTGAAGGCTCCGCGGCACATGTCGTAGGCGTCTCGCAAGGGTCTGGGGCCGGGGCATCCGGCACTTGCTGCGAGTGTCTGCGGCGCGAACCGGACAGTCAAGGCTTATCCGTCGTGGAACTCACCGCTTCCGGTCTGTAGGGAAACGCTTGAAATGCGTCGCGTGCGGCCTCATATTGCCGGCAAGGGGAGGTCAGTTTCGCGTTGCACCGAGGATGCGGACATGGCACTGCCCCAAGAGCTTCAGGACTGGTTCATCCCCTTGAGCGAGGGTCGGCTGACGCTGGCCGAGGCGCGTGGGGAACTCGCCGCCATCGGCTTTCCCCAAGACGCCATCCCGCTGATCGTCCAGCTCGTGGAAAACCCGAAATACGACCTTCCCGGCGTCGAGCTGTTCGACGGCGCCGCTGACCTCGACACCCACGACAACATCCACATCCTTCTCGGCCGCGGTCTCCTGCCGAAGGACGAAGCATTCGTGCTCGGCTTCACCATGGGCTCGACGAACCGCGTCGGCGCCGTTGAGGAAAAGCTCTACGAGCTCTTCAGCCGCTACCTCTACCCCCGCGACTACCGCTTCTCCGCCGAGGACTTCGCGGTCTATCGCGACGCCCTGCGCCTCGGCCAGATTTCCCGCTGCGAACCGTTGCACCGCGTCGACTACGAGTCCCTGATGCCGCTCGACCTCGCCTCCGCCCGCCGCAAGGCCGGCATCGAAGTGGACCTACTCCGCGCCTCCTACCGCATCGAAATGCGCCGCTACCCACACGCGCCAGAGAGCCGCCGGCTGCTTGCAGTTCGCGCAGCGAACTGCCGACGTGCGAGTTAGGACGCGCTAGGAGGAAGCGCTGTAGGAAAGGCCACAAAACAAGCGAGCGGATGCGTTGGCCTCGAGTGTCGCCGTCCCTCCGAGGGCCCGCCCCAACCCCTGCCTCCTGGCACGCTGCGTGCGCCTAGCCACAGCGGCGTCTCGTCGCTCGCGCCACGCGCATTCATGAGTGATCCGGGCTGGACTCTCGACTGAGCGTCATCCCCTGGCGACGTTTTGCCGCGTCGGAAAGGCAATGGTCCCCGCCATGCCCGGCTCCCGGTGGGCCTTGTCGGCGGCCTGCCAGTCTTTGCTCGCGAGCATGGAGCGGAGGGCGTCGAAGGATGGGTAGCGCACCAGCACGAAGTGTTCCCACACGTCGTCGCTGACCATCGCTTGGTCTGCGACCAAGGTCATCTCGACACGGCCGCCGAGGTCATGGATCAAGCGTGAGGCGACCTCGCCGTAACGGAGGAACGACTCCCGACCCTCGTCGCCGCGGTAACGCAAAAGGTTGACGACGAAGATTTCGTCTTCTGATTGGCGGTGGACGTCCGCGAGCGGCGGCGGCTTCACGGGCAATGGGCCAGCTCCGTGCGCGAAGGCGTAAAGGAGGCGTGCCGACAGACCCGCGGTGCGGTCGGCAATGGCCGCCTGGTAGGCGGGGCTGTCCTGCATGTCGATCCATGCGGCGCGGCGTGGATAGTAGACGAGGACCACGCCGTCCCAGGCGCTCCCGGCCACGCTGCTGCCGGTGTACAAGGCGCGTCCGCCCCGGGCAGCGATCTCGGGGCCGGCGACGGCACCATAGCGGGCATAGCGCTCGCGGCCGCCGGGTTCGGCGTATTTCAGCAGGTTCACCATGACGATGGGGTCGTCGTCCCGCCGTGCGCGGAGCGCCGCGATGCTTTCTTGGCTCGGGTTCACAGCGCTTGTCGGGTTCGTCATGGGCTCCATCCGGCCGGCTTGGCCCGTGCCGGCACGGCCACGTAAGATCGCGGCTGTTTGCCGGTGGGCACCACCATGATGACCGACGACCCCGACGCACGCCACAGTTCACGACACCGAGCCGCTGCTGGGTTGCGCTGGATGGAAAGCCTGCACATGACTCCAGGAGTTGCCGTCCGCGTAGTCTTCACTGCCCTTGCCGCCACCATGGCCAGCGCCTGCGCGCCTCCTGCCGTCCCCCCGCCCGATCAATCGTCGAGCGCCGATGTCAATCCCGTGCGGGTGGTCGTGGTGGCCATGTGGGAGCGCGGCGCCGACGAGGGCGACGAACCGGGCGAGTTCCAGCTCTGGAAGGCCCGACGGGGCTTGAGCGAGCGCTTTGCCCTGCCGCAGGGCGATCACGACCTCTACTACAACCGCGAGTCCCAGATTCTCGGCATGGTCACGGGCGTCGGCACGGCCAAGTCGGCTGCGACGACGATGGCCGTCGGTCTTGATCCGCGCTTCGATCTCACCCGCGCCTACTGGCTCGTCGCCGGGGTGGCGGGCATCGATCCCGAGGATGCCTCCATAGGCTCGGCGGTGTGGTCGGCGTATCTGGTGGACGGCGATCTCGGCTACGAACTCGATGCGCGGGAGATCCCGCCGGACTGGGACACGGGTTTCTTCGCGATCGGGTCGACGTCGCCGACGGACCCCAACAAGCGCGAGCCGCGCGGCGAGGTGTTCCTCGTTAACGAGGGTCTGCGGGATTGGGCCTTCGAGCTGACGAAGGACCTGACGCTGCCGGACGATCCGGCCCTTGCCGCGGCGCGGGCGGCATACGTGAATCATCCGAACGCCCTAAGGCCGCCGTTTGTCGCCCGCGGCGGCCACATCGCGGCGATGACCTTCTGGCACGGCGCGCTCAAGAACGCCTGGGCCAATGACTACGTGCGTTACTGGAGCGACGGGCGCACCGACTTCTTCACCTCGGCCATGGAAGACACCGGCACCTACCGCGCCATCGACTACCTGCACCGCGCCGGACGCGTGGACGCGAACCGTTTCATGGTGCTGCGGGCGGGCAGCAACTACACCATGCCGCCGCCTGGGGTCACTGCGGCGGACTACCTGATACGGGAGAGCGAAGGCTATTCCGGGATGATCGCCTCGCTCGAGTCGCTCTACCTCGTCGGTTCTGCGGTCATCGACGAACTGCTCGGGAACTGGCCGCACTACGCCGAGCACGTGCCGGGCACAAGTCCTGACTGATTCGGGTTCGGCGGACTGAGTGCCGGCGAAACCGGCTGTCAGCGGGCCCTTCGACCGAGTCGCCAGGCGGCCGCAGCGCCGACCAGCCCGAAGGCGGCGATCCCGAGAAAGTAGGCGCTGTATCCGCCATGCCCGGGCATGTTGTCGACCAGCGCTCCGCGAATCAGCGGCAGGTAGATGTCCGGGGCGTAGCCGATCAGCGAGATCACGCCTATGGCGAACCCCTTGACCCGGTCCGGCACGTCACAGCGTTCCAGCGTCGCCCAGTAGATTCCCCGCACGGCGTAGGTGATGAGGCCGACCGCCAGCACGATCGCCAGCAGCACCGGCGCGGCGGCGTCGAGGGACAGCACGGCCAGGCTAGCGAGCGCGATCGATCCGAACACGAGCAACGTCCCCAGCACCTTCTCGCGGCCCCAGTAGTCGCCCACGAACCCGGCGCCGATGGCGCCGAGCGGCCGCATCCACTGCTTGGCGACGGTGATCATGCCGGCGGTTACCGCCGTGAGGTCGAAGTTCTGCTGCATGTACGCCGAGAAGGCGTAGGTGGCGAAGAACAGCTGATAGCCGGCCATGATGCAAAGCGCCGCCAGCCATATCTCGGGCTTCGACAGGACGAGCCTCAAGTCCCGGGCGGTCTCGCGCAGGGACACCTCCCGCCGAACGCCGCCCTCTGCGCGATTGTCGTCGACGGTCAGCAGCACGACGGGTGCGAGGACGAGCATGTTGCCGGCATAGAGCCAGATGACGGTGCGCAGGGCCGCGTCCGTCGGCTTCCCCAATCCCGTGAGCCAGTACGCGAAGAGGGCCACGGCCACCGTTGCGAGCAGTGCCTCAACCAGTCCCCGGCCGCCGTCGAGGACGCCGAAGAAGCGCCCCTGTTCCTTCTCCTCGGCGAGGACCGCGACCGCCTTGATGTGGGCGGACCAGAACGTGAGGCCGGTGGCGACTCCCCAGCCGGCGTAGATGAGCCGCAGCTCGGCAAACGACGGTGCGGCGGCGAACCATATTCCGAGGAGGCCCGCGGCCAGCAGCGAGAAGGACATGAGGAAACGCGGCCTGATCCGGTCCGCGAGCCAGCCGCTTGGCAGGTAGGTGACGACGAACAGCACCCCGAGGATGGCGTTGCACTGACCGAGTTGCGTCGCCGTGATTTCGAAGGTCTCCAGCATGGAGACCTCGAAGTTCTGGCGCAGGTACAGCAGCGGATAGATGGCGCCGGCGGCCACGGTGATGATGGCGAGTTGCAGATAGCGGCGCATGGCGGGGCGGCTGGGCTCGTCAGGCTTCAGCAGACCGCCGCGGCCAGGCGCCTAAGCGTGACGTCCCGGCTGCTCATGTCGCCTTGGCCCTTCGGGCAAGGCCATCATCGACTTCAACGGTGGTCTTCACTAAGGCAACCATATCTAAGGATGTGTGCACATAAGTATGGACGTGAGCCACGCGCCGCAGGCTCGATTGGGCCTGCGACTTGCCCGACATTGACGCCGCGTCGTGCCTGTGTCGGGTAGGGTTGATCTCCGGGGGAGGTCCATGGGCGCCAATGGCCACATGGCATGGCCGGTACGGCGTCGGCATACTTCCCCGCATCGCGGTAAGGGGAACGAAGATGCGAGGGATGCTGGCCGTGCTTGGGTTGCTTGCCTTTGGGGCGCAGGGCGAGGATGCGGTTTGGGAGATCGGGCCCAGGTCCCTTGCGCCGCCGGCGGGGGCAAGTGCGGCTCTGCGCGAGGCCGTGGCACAAACTCCCACGCCGGCGCTTGTCGAAAGGGCATCGATGCAGCCGCGCACGGCAGAGGAATGGCGGGCCCTCGCCGCGAGCTTTGCTGCGGCGCCGGTGGATCTCGATGCAATGGCGACCGCGGCCGGCGTTTCCATCGAGGCCGATACCATCGCCGATGTTGCGGTGTATCGCGTGATGCCCGCCGCCGGTCCGAAGTCCCCTCACGAGGAGCACGTCTTCCTCTACGTCCACGGCGGTGCCTATGTGTTCGGTGGCGGTCCGGCTGCTGTCTCCGAGGCGGTGGTGATTTCCGCAATGTCCGGGATTCCGTCCGTGGCCATCGACTACCGCATGCCGCCGGACCATCCCTTTCCGGCGGCGGTGGACGACATGGAAGCCGTTTACCGCCAGCTTCTCGAAACCCACCGGCCGAGCAGCATCGCCATCGGCGGCACCTCAGCCGGTGGTGGGCTGACCCTCGCCGCCGTGCATCGATTCAAGGCCGTGAGCCTGCCGGTGCCCGGCGCGCTATATCTCGGCACGCCTTGGGCTGACCTGACCGATGCCAGCGACTCCCTACACACCAACGAAGGCATCGACCGGATTCTCGTCACCTACGACGGCATGCTCGCGTCTGCCGCCAAGCTCTATGCGGGAGAGGCGGAACTCTCCCACGCCTTGATTTCGCCGGTGTACGGCGACTTCACCGGCTTCCCGCCAACCTATCTCGTGACCGGGACCCGCGACATGCTGCTGAGCGACACCGCCCGCGTGCATCGCAAGCTGCGCGTGGCCGGTGTGGTGGCGGACCTCAATGTGTACGAAGGGTTGTCCCATGCCGAATACGCCTTCCTCGTGGGCTCTCCGGAATACCTACAGACCTATGGGGAACTGGCGCAGTTTCTTGCCGAGCATCTACGGTGACCTTGCGCGGACAGCCGCACGACCGGTCGTTGGTCGGCTGAAGGCGCGTCCTCCACCTCCGATTTAGGCGTACCATCTGCGAAGGCTCTTGGGCGCCGTTTCCGGCGCTCGGCGGTCGAGCGTTACGCCCTTGCGAAAAGGTGTGTTGGACCAGGTTGGAGTAGGAACCGATGCGCACAGAGCGCATTGACATCAGGCGCTACCCTCAGTTGCGGGCGCTTTGCTGGAACATCCACGGCGCGTCGTACCTTGACGCCGACGTAGCGTTCGGCAAATACGAGCGCAACTGGCACTGGATCGAGCAGGATTCACTGACGCAGCGGGAGTCGGCTCTGATCCAACGCCTAGCGGACGAATACGGCGCCGGGGTCATCAATGCATGAGTGGGAGTACCCGCGCCACGCATACGTCATGCGCCTCTTGCACATGATGGACCCGGACTTCCTGCATGAAACGCAGTGCTACTTCGCCGGCGGCACTCGGCTCGTCATGGAACTGGGCGAATACCGCCGCTCGGACGACGTGGACTTCCTCGCCGGCGACGAGGAAGGATGGAGCACGCTGCGACGTGGCGTTTCGCACGCGTCACTTGGCCCTCTCTTCAAAGAAGACCCTGTGCTGGTTAGGGAAGTGCGTGCGGACCGCTATGGCATCCGCACGTATGTTGACGTGGGCGGCGAGAGGATCAAGTTCGAAGTGGTTCGTGCCGAGGCAAGGGTAACCGAGCCCGGTAACGTCCCCGGATGGCCGGTGCCAGTGATGGGAAGGCAGGCGATGGTGGCGCAGAAGCTCTTGGCCGCTGCGGACCGGGGGATGGATCGCAGCACGCATTTCCGAGACTTGATCGACCTTGCCTATATGGCCGCCTCTTGGGGTGTGCCAGTGCTCGAAGCCGGCATGGACATGGCGAACCGGGCATACCCCGACTTGCCCTATACGGGGTTAGTGGCGACGTTGCGGCATGCAACGCAAGACCCGGCGCGATGGCGGGAGGACATGACGCACTTGGGCGTGAACCGTGCAGACCCTCGGCTGCTGAAGGGACTGTTGGCTGCGAATGCACTGTGCAGCCATCCCCTGCCTGCCCGGGAACTGCAAGCCTCGACCACTGGCTTTCAGTAGTGTTGCACAACCGGGCATGTGGAGGATGGGGTATCGTGAAAAATGGACAGGAAGTCCCGGCGGAGGAAGTCGCACTGGAAGCCCATTCTCCGTATGGGCATGGCGACGAAGATAGTAAATACCTGCTGGAAGTCGTGTATCGGCAAGGATATGTGGTGCTCACTGATTGCATCGATGCGGAGTTGCTGGCTTCCGTCAATGCGCGCGCAGATGAGCTGTATGCGGCACAGGCAAAGGCAACGCCGGCGGAAACCGAGCAACCGGAGTCAGATGGGCCAAAGCAAGCCTTTTTGACCAATCTGGTGGGCCGTGGACCGCAGTTTCAACAACTGCTGGGCCAACCGAGTCTGATCGACATGGTGACTTCGATCCTAGGCGAGGACTGCCTGCTCTCGTCGGCTTCGATGCGCGACGTGTACGGCGGCTCTGAAGAGCAAGTGATACACACAGACGACCTGCTGTACGCGGGTCGAGAAGACTGGTTCAAGCGGCCTGTACCACGGCAGCTCAGCCTCGTCGCGGCCGTGGCAATGGCGGATCAGGTCGCATCCCGAGGGACTACAGTCCTGTTTCCGGGTTCTCACATGTGGGAGGAGTCGCCGGATACGGTGCAGGCACCGAATTTCGGGGCAAACTCGGCGGCGTACAACGAACAGATGAGGAACTGGGCGAGGAAGAACAAGGGCACGGATGCAATCGACGTCGAGATGAAAGCCGGGTCCGTTGTCATCTGGCTCGGCGCTACATGGCATGCGGGTGGTGCTTACACGGCCCCGAGCGGAGACACCCGGCGTGTGGCGATCTTCAATTTCTGTCGCGGCATATTTCGACAACAGGAAAACCAGATGGCCGGGATAACACACGAGCAAGCTGCCGACATGCCGCAGGCGGTCCAGAAACTGCTCGGTTACACGATGTCCGATACCGGTCTTGGCTACTCAGGCGGGCAAGACCCCGCAATCTTGCTTGGCGAAGGCGGCAAGGCGCTCCTGGCGGACAATACAAAGCGGACGGCCCGCAGGCGAGGCAAGTAGGCACCGGGAGACGATTTCTGTGGGTGCTTTGCCCGCTGGCAGAGTGGTGTTCGTATGAATGATGTGACCAAAGACCAGACCGCCCAGTCAGACTCCACGAGACGCCTTTCCATCCCCGTCATGGCAGCGTTCGGTTCAGGCGAACTTGGCACGGCAGTAGTTACGATCGGGCTGTACTCGCTGTTGCTGTTCTACTACCAGCAAATCGTCGGCCTGTCGGGTACATTGACCGGACTCGCGCTCGGCATTGCTCTGTTCTGCGATGCGGTGACTGACCCTCTGGTCGGTAGTCTGTCGGATCGAGTGAAAAGCAAATATGGCCGTCGCCACCCGGTAATGGCAGCATCAGCCATACCGATAGCGATCACTTTGTTCGCGTTGTTCAATCCCCCGGATGGATTGTCTGCGATCGGCAGCTTCGCCTGGTTGACGGTGTTTGCCATTCTGGTACGAACGGCG
Source organism: Gammaproteobacteria bacterium (assembly GCA_028824555.1). GTDB lineage: Bacteria > Pseudomonadota > Gammaproteobacteria > Pseudomonadales > Azotimanducaceae > VXYL01. Next base: position 37,689 of record JAPPDJ010000181.1, read on the forward strand.
CTGACGTTTTTCGTGATTCCTCACCTTGCGCTGGGGGCGGAGATGACGCCCGACTACCTGCAACGGTCGACGTTGTACTCGTTTGGTGCGTTGATAGGCGGCGTTGGCGGTGCCCTCATCGGTTTTGCGGTCTACTGGGTGCTCTTTCCAACCACCGATGAATTCAGCCCGGGCCTCTTGAACGCGGAAGGCTACCGGACCTTCACCCTGGCGGCGGGGATCATCCTCATTGCGTCGATTGGTTTGTGCGCATTGGGTACCGCCGGCGAGATTCCCAATCTTAAGGCGCCGGAAGCCGGAGCGAGTTTCTCGTTCCTTGGCATGGTGCGAGACATGCGGGACGTATTCCGCGATCGTGACTTCCTCGTGATCTTCGCTGGTTTCCTGCTCTGGTACATTTTCGGCTATATCGAGTCGGTCGGCAGTCCCTTCCTGAACCTGCATTTCTGGGGATTGCAGACGGAGGAACTCGCTTATTTCGGGGTCACGGCGTTGTTGGGACTGCCTGTCGCATTTGCACTCGTACCATGGGTTACGCGAACGTTCGACAAGCGCAACACGATGATCGGATCTTCCCTTGCGTTCCTAATTCTGCCCAACATTCCCATCTGTCTGCGCCTGATGGATGTCTCCTGGTACCCGGCCAACAGCTCACCCTGGATCCTGTACATCAATCTGGGGGTTTCACTGCTGAACGCGGTCACGGGGACAATTGCCGCCGTCACCTACAGTTCCATCTATGCCGATCTCACCGACTCACACGAGTATCGGACGCACCAGCGACGAGAGGGGACGATATTCGCCGCGCGGTCGTTTTCCGGCAAGGCCGCCGGCGCGTTTGGACTGATGATCGGCGGGGCGATTCTGGATCTGATCGCCTTTCCAGAAAACGCACCTTACGGTTCCGTGCCTGACGAAGTGATCTGGAACCTAGGCTTCTTCGTGGGCCCTGCGACCTCGTTCTTTTCCGCAGCGGGCGTAGCTCTGTTCCTGCTCTACCGACTGGACAAGGCGCGCCACGCCACGATAGCGCGGGAGTTACGGGCGCGCCAAGCGCCGTAATCGGGCGGAGGCGGCGCCAAAGTAGTACCCGACAGACAAACATCTCGTCCCACAGTCCGTAGGTGATTTTGCGCACGCAACGCCAGTGCCTGCACCCTGTACCACACCTGCTCCTCGAACTCCTCCGCACCTCGCCGAAAACCCTACGGAACAGCGCAACCTCGCCGATGCCGAGCCCGAGCGTGTCGCTTCCCTGCAGAGACTTCTCGACGAGCACAACGCCGGCGCAGGCGGAGCTGCTCTGGCCGTCGGCCATCACCTCGCCCATCAACATCGACAAGACGCTGCTCGAACCCGACGCCCCCGACGACGAGTTCATCTACTGGTTCAACTGACCCTCGTCATCCATGGCCCAACGACGTCGCACCACGGGCGTCGAGCAGATCGCAAAGGGCATCGCTGCGTTCGGTTCCCGGACGGCATAGCGCCCGCGGCGAGTTGCCGTACTGGTCGATTGCGTTGATGGCGGCACCCCGCTCGATCAGGCATTGGGCGGCCTCCACGCATCGGTAGCGCACGGCTTCGTGCAGCGCCGTGCCCCACTCGTTCCTGGCGTCGACGTCGGCACCCGCATCGATCAGGAACTTCATCGCCCGCACGTTGTTGAATTTGGCCGCGGCGCGCAGACCGGCATTGAGGGCGGCGAGCCCGTTCGCCAGTCGTTCGATCTCCTGGACCCGTTCGCAGGCGACGGCGGCGTGGATCGTCCATGGCACGCCGTGTTTCACCAGCACCTCCACTGCGGCAAGCCAGGGCTTCCGGTCCACCTTGCCCTGGTGGTTGCCCGTCGCATGGTGGAACAGTTCGTTGCGGACGAGGTCGCGGTCGACCAACTCCGGGTGCTTTCCGATCAGCGCATCGAGCGCCTCGCCGTCGTCGCTGCACAGCGCGTGCATGAACTCGGCGCGGGGTCCGAGGATGTCCTCCCGCTTCCCCTTGGGCAGTTGGTGGATCTCGTCCAATTCGACGAGGAGTTCGAGGGCCTCGGCATGCTTGTTCGCCCGTGCTCGATGCATCGCATCACCGCCGGGGTGCGGATGGTGCAGGTCCGTGTCGAGCGTGCCGAGCAACTCAATGATCGACAGGCGCCCGTGATGTGCAGCCCCGACCAGCGCGTGGCTTCTTGCCGCCTTGTCCGCGCCCGCGTCCACCAGCATCCAGGCGCAGCGGAGATCCGCGACGTAGGCGGTCCAGCCGAGCGGGTTGCCGATTCCGCCCGAGTCGCTAACGACACTCGGATCCGCACCTGCGGCCAGCAGCATCTCCACGCCCGCGTAGTTGCCCCAGCGCACCGCGGCCGTCAGCGGGATATTCCACTTGAACGCCTTGGGCGGGTTGACGTCTGCGCCGTGTTCCAGCAAGAGCGGGACCAAGTGCTCGTGCCGGTGCGACACGGCCGTGACGAGCGGCGAGTCCTGCATCCACCTGTGCTGCGCCTCGTTCGGGTCCGCGCCGGCCTTGAGCAGGCTTTCGACAACCGCGCGGTCACCCGAGGCCGCCGCCAGGATCACCGGGGTCACGGCCTCGGATTTGTGGCAGTCCGGGTCGGCCGCGAGCATCCGATCGACCGCTTCCCGATCCCGCGATGCGATGGCGAAGAAGATGTCCGGCTCCGCACCGCCCCCGAGCAGCTCTTCGACGACATCCTTGGCGCCCGCCTGCGACGCTGCCATGAGCGCCGTCACGCCCCGGGCGTCGTTCCCGTTCGGGTCCGCGCCGTAGCGCAGCAGGAGGCGCGTCATCTTCACGTCCTGCGCGGCCTGAACGATCGGCAAGGCGCCGTCGTCGAGTACGTTGACGGTGTCCGCGTCTTGATCGAGCAGTTCCCGCGTCAGCTTCAGGAATCCGAGAGCGACCGTCTCGTAGACGGTGTAATCCGCCCCGGCCTTCAGCAGCGTCCGGAAGATGGCCTTGCCGTTGTGATTCGCCGCCGTTCGAACCGGCTTCGACATCGTCCAGTAGGCGCGATTGGGATCGGCACCGTTGTCCAGCAAGAGCGCCGCCATGCGTTGATTGCCGATCCACGACGACGCGTCGATGGGCGGCGTGAAGCAGGAGTCGCCACAGCCGCCTATGGCGTCGATGTCGATGCCGCTGTCGATGAGCAGTTGGGCGACCTCCAAGTGGCCCTTCGTCATCCGGGCACCGTTGGTGGCCCGTGGATCCGCGCGGTGCAGCAGCGTGTCGCCGCAGGTGATGTCGCTGGCCACCCGGGCGTGGACCAGCGACGGATTGGCGTCGATGAGCGTTTTGAGCTTCGCGGCGTCACCGGCATCGACGGCGCCCACTACTGCCGCGACGTCCGGCGGCATGGCACCAGGCGTCGCCAGGAACCCGTCGGTCGCGGGATGGCTGCGCACGAAGGCGCGCAATGCTCGCCACGAGCCAAAACCGTACTCCCGAGCGATCGTTCGTTGCACATCCGCGAGCGTGATAGGGGCATCGAAGATGTCGTCGTTCGACTTCTCGGCGAGCACGGGCAGCGCCTTCCGGAGTCGTACCGCCGCGACCGGGTAACGCGCCGCGTGATCCTCGAGAAGGAACTTCGCACAGTTGCCGATCTGTGCGAAATCGTCGTGCTCCATGGTCTCGCACAGGAAGATCAGGTCCTGCCAGTCGGATGCGCCGTATTCCAACGCCAGTGCGTGCCGGATCTTCGCCCGGGAGACACGGCTCTCGCGGATCCGGCTCGCGGACCTGTCGGAGAACTCTTCGAGGTTCCGGATCAACCCCACCGTGTCGTCGGACCAGGTGGCCTGGCTCTCGGCGATCCGCTTGGCCTTGTCGCGGACGGCCTGCGGACTGGGCGCGGTGTAGAACGGGCGTGGCATCGATCTTTCTTGGGTCTGGGGCTTGGCTGGCGGCTGCAGGCAGAATGTGTGACAGTGGCTGCAGCATAGCGGACGCGGTATCGGATTGAGCGCCAGACCAGGAGTCGTCGCGACGGGGCTGTGCCTGGCCTTCTCGTTCACGTCCGTGGAGGCCGGACGTGCAGTTTTCACCGGCGTGAACGACGCCGAGCCGATCATCGCGGGTTTCCGCCGCGACACGATCGTCCTCGACGACAACGGCTTCCAGGTCGTCAACGGCGACAACCCCTACCGGGACTACGCCGACCACGCCTTGCTGCCGTGGGGTGGCACGTGGCCCGACTTCTTCCCGGAACTCGACGGCGACATCCACCCCGAGATCGTCGCGGCGATCGCCGCCAACGACTTCACCTTGGAGCTGACGCTCGATCCGCTGAGCACGCGGCTGCACCCGCACACGAACACTTCGGGGCAGCGTCTCGGCGTCCTCCTCCAATTCGACGAACAGGCGTATGGCGGCAACTACATCCTCGTCGGATTCGACAGCCTAGGCGGGGAAATGCAGCCCGGGAACCGGCCCTTCGCGATAGTCGGATCCGGATACTGGACCTACCACATCGACCCGCGCGACGTCACGGGCACGGCGGAGACGATCACGCTGGCGCGCCGCGGCGACGTCTTCCAGGTGTACACCGCGTCGAGGGGAAGTAGCCTCATCGCCGCCGCCGGCCAGCGCGCCGACCGCACGGTGCATCCCGACATCAGCCGGTTCGCACCCGGCGCGACGCTGACCGCGATGGCGTTCTGGACGGAGTCCGCTGACGGGACACCGTTCGATGCCGGCGCCGGGCGGCTGCGTTCGCTCGTGATCGAATCCGACGCGCTCCCGCGGGACATCAACCCGGACAGCCATGTCCCGCGCCAAGCGGCCATCCCCGGGACGGGCCCGATCCTCGAGCTCTCCGGTACGGTCGCGGACGCGGATACGGAAACGCCGGTCGACACCGCCCAGGTCGCACTGCAGCGCGACGGCGTCACCTACCTGGTGATCACCGACCGGGACGGTCGCTACGCGGCGAACGTGCATCCAGGAGACTACGTCCTCGATGTGATGCGCAAGGGCTACGAACCGCAAGTTGCCGAGATCGCGGTCGATGCCGACACCATTCACGACGTCGCCATTGCGGACATCGGTACCAACCATCATGTGGGGCCGGGGCGGGACCTCGAGACCATCGCCGCCGCGCTCGCGGTCGCCAACGAGGGCGACACCATCCACCTCGATTCCGGCGTCTACACCGAGCCGCTCGCGCTCGTCTCCAACGTCGCGATCTTGGGTGCCGGCCACGACCGAACCCGCGTCGTCGGCAAGGCCTACCGGGATCTCGCCGTCAGGCCATTCGTGGCGGAGTACCACCCGCCTTACGGTGGCGAGGCGGTCTTCAAGGCGGGGCTTGACGACGTCGTGCTCGCGGGCTTCACGCTCGACGGCGGCGAGGAGCACGAGTCCTTCCAGGCGGAGACGGTCTCGGAGCGCCTGGCCCTGCTGATGGCCATTGATCGTGTCGAGCTTACGACGGTGAAGACGATGCTCGAGGCCAACCCCGCGCTTGCGAAGGTCCGCTACTACACCGAAGACACGCCCGGCACAGGCGCCACCTTCCTGACGCGCAACATGAACCCCTGGGTGCAGTGGACGCCGGAGCTGCGCGCCGACAACGTCGAGATCACGCGGCTCCTGATCGAAAACGGGGCCGACATCGAGGGCCCCGGCGGTTACGCGTGGTCCTCGGGCGGCCGGCCTCTGCACCTGGCGGCCAACCACGACAACGTGGGCGGTGCCCGCCTTCTGCTGGAAGCGGGCGCGGACCCCAACGCGCTGGCCAGGGACCGACCGCCGCTGGAGTGGAGCGCCGGGCAGGGCTTGCGGGTGACGGCGACGGCGACTGTGCTGATGGACGAGGGCGCTGCGTACAACCTGCTGCATCTGGTTCGCTTCAAGCTCCTCGACCGGCTCGTCGAAGAGATGGGCGACCGGATCAACGAGCTGTTCCCGGTGCACGACGCCGAGCCGACGACCCTCCTGCATATGGCGGTGCGCAACGACTACCCGGACGTGGTCGCGTGGCTCCTCGAACGCGGCGCAGACCCGGATCTCGTGGATGCGAACGGCATCACTCCGAAGGATGTGGCGGCCACGACCGACCGCTCGGACGCGGTGCGGGCGCTCCTCGGCCTCGAACCGAAAGGCAGCTTGTGAGAGGCAGGACACGATGCCGCGCTGGACGCTGATCGACGAGTTCATTGCGTGCGCCCGGGCCAACGATGTCGAGGGCCTTGAGCGGCTCCTCGATATGCACCCGCTCTTGGTCAACGCGCTTGACCGCCGCGGCTGGAACGCGCTTGCTAGCGCCGGCGGCAAAGAAGCCGCGGCATGGCTGCGGGGCCGCGGCGCGGTCAGCCCGTCGGAAGCACGGCGGGAAGCGGACGCCGCGTTCATGCGCCACGTCGGCTCGGCCGCCTGGCGCAACCTGTTGCGAGCGCGGGAATACGTGGACTTCTACGAACCGGACCTGGCTTTGGTGCAGAACCATCACAAGAGCTCCAACACCACGATCCTGCACATGGCGCTTTGGAGCCCCGAGATGACGGCATTCGTTCTGGACCTCGGCGCCGCGCGTTTCCTGGAGACGCGCACCGGACCGGGCGAAGAGGGGCGGGAAGCAGGCCTAACGCCCCTGCAGATGGCCGCCAGGCGCGGCTACGAGGCGACGGTGCGGCTGCTGCTCGGACGCGGTGCGGTATTCGACGTGTTCACGGCCGCCGTCATCGATGACCTTGAGCGGCTCGCGGCGGGCACGGACGACGAGCTTGGCGCGAAGGACCACTACGGCGCATCGCCGCTGCACTGGGCCGCGATGTACGGCGGTGCCGGCACGGTTTCGCTGCTGCTGGACCGGGGCCTCGCCATCGATGCGGAGACCGACTTCGGCGAGACGCCGCTGGCGCTCGCCGCCTTGGCGCCGGGATACGACGTGCCGGCGCGCACCGATCGCGCGCCGGTGATCGAACTGCTGCGCAGGCGTGGCGCCAAAGTGGACGGTTTCGCTGCCGCCGCACTTGGCGACACCGCAGCGCTGTCGGCGCTCCTTGATGCCGACCCGGGTCGCACGCGCGCGATCAATCGATTCGATTCGACGCCCCTGCACTACGCCGCCTGGGCCGGACAAGCGGACGCGACCCGGATGCTCCTCGACCGCGGTGCCGACGTCGATGCCTCCGACCGCCACGGCACGCCGCCGCTGCTCTACGCGGCGTACTGGGGGCGTCACGAGAACACGGTTGAGATGCTACTCGAGAACGGCGCCGGCGTGTACTGGGAGAACATCTGGGGAAAGGGTCTGGCGGCCTACGACGCGATCTTCGACAGCAACCACTGGCTGGCGCGCAAGGGCGGCAGCGCCGTACACGATGCGGCGCTCGCGGGCAATGTCGTGCGGCTGCGGAGCCTCTTGGACGAGAATCCCGACCGGGCAGGCGAGTGCAGCCAGTCGTTGGCCACACCCCTGCACGCGGCGGCGAGTGGGAATCAGGCAGAAGCGATTCGGATGTTGCTCGACGCCGGTGCCGACATCGAGGCGAAGATGGAGCGCGGCATCTCGCCGCTCTACTCGGCGGCGCGGGCGGGCGCGGCGGAAGCAGTCGCGATCTTGATCGCCCGCGGTGCGGGCGTGATGTCGGCCGGGGCCGCCTGGCAGGCCTGGACGCCGCTTCACGGCACGACGCGGCGGCGCGGCGACCGCGTCAAGGTGGCCGAGATGCTGCTCGATGCCGGTGCGGATGCCAACGCACGCTCCCCCTGGGGGGACATCACACCCCTGTACTCCACCGTGATCGAGGCGGATGTCGAGAAGGCGAAGCTGCTGATCGCGAGGGGGGCGGACGTCAATCACAAGATCGCCATCTGGCAGAAGGACTCCCTGCTGCACACGGTTGCGAACCGTCCGGAGGTTCCGGTCCGTGGCGCACTCGCGATGATCGACCTGCTCGTCGCGTCTGGCGCGGACGTGCATGCCATCGACGATGCGGGGCATACGCCGTTGCAGGTGGCGGTGCATGTGGAATGCGCCGAAGCGCTGCGCCGGCTGGGCGGGCAACCTGCGGATGGTGGAACTCCTGCTTGAGCATGGTGCGGACCCGACGGTTGTCACCGACGATTGGGGGTTCGACGCGCTGACCACCATCGCCGGGCACAACCATCCCGATATTTGGTGATCACCGGCCACTACGCCGCTGCCGACGTGCTGCTCCGCCACGGTGCCAACATCAACTTGCGCAACGCCGGAGGACTGACGCCGTTGCATGACCTGGTGCGCGCGCCCGACGAGGCGGAGCGCTACGAGCACTTCCTCCCCCAAGCAAGGTTTCTGCTGTACCGCGGGGCCGACCTCAACGCCCTCTCGGCACAGGGCGAGACGGCACTCGACATGGCCATTCGCCTCGAAAACGAGACATTGGCAACATTCCTGCGCAAGCGAGGCGGCAAACGGGCACAGGAATGACGAGCCCCGCTAGGGAATCGCTGCCTAGGTTCAGCGGGAGGCCGCTCCACACAAAGGAACGATGCGCGTGCTTCGATTCCCCGTAAGGGGGAGTGATTTTGCGTAGCGCGCTCCCCTCCTGGACTCTGCGGTTGCGTCTGTCGTCGGGGACGCTGCCGTCCGCGTCCGTGTAGCGAGGGCAAGAGCCTTCCCCCCTTCCCGGGGCCCTCGCTTTCAGCGCGTAGTGGTTGCTGATTTCGTTTGGCCTTCAGCCTTGGTTCGTGGCGATTTGGTAGCGTAGGCGCATCCGGGAACTTGGCGCCGGGTAGGCGGGCAGTTGGTGGTGCAGGTGGGCGAAGCGGACTTCTGCGTTGATGCGGTGGGGCTCAAGTGTCCGGAGCCGCTGATGATCGTGCGCAATCGGGTGCGGGGGATGCAGGTGGGGGAGACGGTCGCGATTGAGGCCACCGATCCGTCCACGGTGCGCGATTTCGTCAATTTCTGTCGCTTCATGGGGCATGTGCTGGAGCGGAACGAACAGCTTGGCGATCGGTTCCACTTCGTGATTCGCAAGGGCGGCGCTGGGGCCTCGTGACACCGCGGCATTACTTCGCCTATGGCAGCAACATGAACCCCGCGCGGGTGCGGGAGCGGGGCATTGCCTTCGATGCGGTGCTCGCGGGTGTCCTGCCGGACATGCGGCTCACGTTCGACAAGCGCTCTCGCCACCAGGAGGGGGCTGGGCACGCGAACATCCGCTTTGCGCCGGGTGAGTTCGTGGCCGGTGTGCTCTATCGCCTCACGCCACCAGAGGAAATCCTTCGGATGGACCCGTTCGAGGTCGCGCCGAGGCATTACGGGCGCGATGCCGTGTGGGTGCAGACCGAAGCCGGAAACGTGGCGGCGTGGACGTACTTCGCCAACGCCGCGGTGATCGACCCAACGCTGAAGCCGCCCCGCTGGTATCTCGAACACCTGCTCGCCGGCAGGGAGTTTCTGCCCGACGATTATGTGTGCCGCTTGGAAGCTGTCACCTGTCTCGATGTGGGGCCTCCCCGGTAGCGCCTGAACGTCTTGGGGCCGGACTTTCCGGCCTTTCTCCTTTTCATAAGGAGAAACACGCTCCGATTTCTCCTTATGAAAAGGAGAAAAGGCTACAATGCACATCACATGGCGCGACGTCGAAGGACATGGACACACGGATCCGCCAAGCCCTCAGCGACCAGCTAACTCGTTCCTGCCACGAGTCGCCGCCCCCGTTTACCCCTCGGCGGTTGGCTGGCAGCTATCGCTTTCCCGGCAAGGCCACCGCAGTGCTCGGAACTCGCCGGGCGGGCAAGACCACCTTCCTGCATCAAGTTCGCGCCGAGCGAATCGCCGCCGGAGCGAGCTTGGATCGCGCACCCTACATCTCCTTCGAAGACGAGCGCATCACGGGCCTGGAGGGGCGCGACCTCGGCTTTCTCACCGAGGAGTACGCCCGTGTGGTATCCGCCGGTGCGGACTCGCCACCTGTTGCCTGGTGCTTCGACGAGGTCCAGCTAGTGCCGGGTTGGGAGCGCTTCGTGCGGCGTCTGCTCGACGAGGCAGAGTCCGAGGTTTTCGTGTCTGGCTCGTCGGCGCAGTTGCTGTCGCGGGAAGTGGCCACATCGCTCCGTGGCCGTGGCTGGCCCGTGCTCATGCATCCGTTCGGATTCGACGAGGCGCTTCGCCATGCGGGCATTGACATCCCAGATCACCCCGACGCTTCGCCGCGCCAGCAGCGTCGGATGTTGGACGCAGAGTTCACCAAATGGCTCGCCGTGGGCGGCTTTCCGGAAGCGCAAAGGCTTGACCCTACGACGAGAGGCCGGTTGCTGCGCGACTATGTTGATGTGGCCATCCTGCGCGACGTGGTGGAACGCCACGATGTTCGCAACATCGCCGGGCTGCGCTCGCTGGTGCGCCACCTGCTCGGCAACGCCGGCTCGCTTTTCAGCGTCGAGAAGTTCCACCGCGCATTGAAGTCGCAGGGCATCGCCATTGCCCGCGATACGGTGCATCAGTTGCTTGGCCACCTCGAAGATTGCTTCCTGGTTCGCGTGGTGTGGATGGAGGCGGCTTCGGAGCGGCAACGCATGGTGAACCCGCGCAAGGTCTATCCAGTGGACACGGGCCTCATGCCCATCTTCGACCGCACCGGCCGGACTAACCTCGGCCACGCCCTCGAAACTGCTGTGCTGGTGGAGCTGGAAAGACGTGGGATGGAAGTCACCTACGTCAAGACAGCCGACGGCTACGAGGTGGACTTCCTTGCCCGCACGCCAGACGGGCAACGCGAACTGATCCAAGTGTCTGCGGATCTCAGCGACGAAAAAACCGCCCGGCGTGAGCTACGCGCCTTGCTTGCCGCCGGCGAAGAACACCCGGATGCGGCGCTGCGACTGCTCACGCTGCATCGAGATGAAGTGCCGACCTCGCTCCCTGATCGAGTGATTTGCCAGTCGACGCTGGAATGGGTGCTTGCCCTGAACTGATGTGGTTCAGGCGGTGCTGCGGCGTGGTTCTGTGTTGCTGGCGGTCGGCACGGGCACGGAAGCCTCTGGGGGAGGCTGCGGCTGGCGTTCACGAGCTGCCGGGCGCATGACCTCGCCACTGTGCCCTTTGTCGATCCGGAGCAGTTCTGGGAACAGGCGGCCGGTGGCGAGCATGGTTGCGGCCAGCAGCAGGCCGCTGGCGAACAGGGCCGTGGCGATGCCGAGCCATTCGGCCAAGGCGCTGATGGGCAGGAAGAAGAGGGGCATTAAGCCGTGGGTCATCATGTTGATGGCCATGACGCGGCCACGGATTTCGGGGCGCACGGCGAGCTGCACGACGCTCATGTTGAGCGAACCCATCACGGAACTGAACGCGCCGGTGAACAGGCCAAACAGCATGGCGATGGCGAGCACGCCGGAGAGCGAGAAGCCGATGATGGCGACGGCCCAGAGGTAAGCGGCGATGAAGAGCACGCGGCCCTTGTGGCCGATGTCGCCGAGCCGGGCCAGGGTGAGCGAACCGGCCAGCGCTCCCACGCCCATCGCGGTCATCAGGTAGCCAAGGGTTTGGGGGTCGCCGCCGATCACGTCCTGATTGAACGCCGGCATCAGCATGCTCGGCGCCCAGCCGAACGTCATCGGCACCAGCCCCATGATGACGAGGCCCAGGATGACCCGCTCGCGGCGCATGTAGGTGAAGCCTTCGGCGAGGTCGTGCAGCACGCGGGTCTCGGTTTGCCGTTGCGGGGCGCCGTCGTAGTGCAGCATGGCGGTGCCGCTGACGGCGACGATGTAGAGTCCTGCAATGGCATAGAAGACGATGCCGACGCCGCTGTGGGAGGTGGTGTCGCCGCCGGCGAACCAGGCGATGAGAAAGCCGGCCACGGCGGGGCCGGCGATGCGCGAAAGGTTGAAGGTGGCGCTTTGCAGGGCCATGGCGTTCACCACCACGTGGCGGGGGACGATCTCGGGAATCACCGAGGCGCGCGCCGGCATGGAGAAGGACAGCACCGTGCCGTTGAAGAGGCCAAACCAAATGAAGTGCCAGAAGGTCACGTCGCCGCGAAAGACGATGGTGGCGAGCAGCAAGGTCGCGGCCGTGTTGAGAAGCTGCGAGCTGATCATGATCGCCTTCTTGCGCATCCGATCGGCCACCACGCCGCCGGCCAGGGAGAACACGAACGACGGCAGCATGAACGACAGCATCACCCACGTGAGCGCCAGCGGCGAACTGGTCATGTCGTAGATGAGCCACCCTCGCGCCACCATCTGCATCTGCATGGCAAACGAGGCGGCGAGGTTGGACACCCAAAGGCAGCGGAAGTCGCGCACCGCAAGGGCCTGAAACATCCGCGTGTGCGCAAGCGACGAAGGCGAAAGACGAAGTGGGATGCGGGTGTCGGGACTGCTCACGTGCGGGCGAAGGCGCCGGAGGGCGAAGGGCGGATTATACGCCGGCTCTCGCGAGCCACGGATCGGATTGTGGCGTAGCCCGTAGGGGGCGAGGTTTGTCCTGGCCTTTGTGCGACGTCGAAATGGCTCGACTCCATCGATGCGGGCGATCACAAGGGTCGCCCCTGCGGAGGCATCGTCGTCCTCCCTCCGAGGGCACGTTGATGATGTGGTGGCGCGCCAGTGCGTGACAAGGCCGGCCATGGGAGGGAAGGCATCCTGCCTTCCCTCCCATGGCCGGCCCATCGAAAGTCCGACAGTCCGCTAGGCGCCGCCAAACCCCTCGCTACGCTCGGCGTCTGGCCCCAGCGCAAGCTCCTAGGCGAAGTGGACCGCCACCTCTTCCGCAAAGAGCTGCGCCGGTTCGATCGTGTCTTTGCCGAAGAACTCCATCACGAACATGGTGCAGCCGAGGTCGATGTGCTTCTGGATTTGCTCGGCGCAGCGGTCTGGCGTGCCGGTGATGGCGAGGGGACCTTTCGGGTCGCCCATGTGGCCGCCGAAGATCTTCTGCGCTCGATCGGCCATCGGCCCCAAGGTTTCCTCGTTCGGGGCAATGGTGACCAGGCATTGCTGGCTCACCACGATGTCGTCGAAGTCGCGGCCGATGGCATCGCAGTGGCGCTTGAGCACGTCCACCTTGTGCGCGAGCGCGGCCTGGTGGCCGGCGAGGTTGTTCCAGATGTCGGCCTCGCGGGCGGTGATGGCGAGGGTCACCTTCTCGCCGGCGCCGCCGATCAGGATGGGCACCTTGCGCGGGGGCTTGGGCTGGCAGACGACGTTGCTGGCTTCAACGAACTCGCCGTTGAAGGAGATTTCGTCCTCGTCTTCGGCCCACATGCGCTTGAGCAGCGTCACCGTCTCCGCAAGCTGCTTGAGGCGGTCGCCGGTGCCGAGGAAGGGCATGCCGAAGTCGGTGAACTCGCGCGGCATCCAGCCGCCGCCGAGGCCGGCGATGACGCGACCGCCGGCGATGTTGTCGGCGGTGGCGATGGTCTTGCCGCGTGGGG
>JAPPDJ010000035.1 GCA_028824555.1 Gammaproteobacteria bacterium
GGCACGGGTACCCTTGGGGCGAGGGCATCTTGCCCTCGCACGCGCCGACAGGCGCGCAGGTTGGCAGACATGCGCTTGCGCGCGGACGCGCCTGACGGCGCGTTGCGAGGGCAAGATGCCCTCGCCCTCAGGCCCCCTCGCTTCGAATGAATCCTCAAACCATCAACGTGTTGGGGCCGTTGGGAAATGCGTTGAAGACCGTTGACCTCGACAGACTTGGCGCGCGGACGATGCGGCCCTTGCGTCAGTTCGTCAAGTCACGACTTGACAAGACACGACTTGATGAGATTTCACGCGCTGTGCCAAAGGCATCCGTGCGCCCGACACGGGCGGGGACAAGCCCCGCCCCTACGAAGCCATCGGATGTGCGAGCTTCACTGCAGCGCGTAGAGGTCTTCAAGGGAGTGCCAGCGGGGGTCGTTTGCGGCTGCGGACGGTTTGCGGCGGGTGAAGAAGCGGCGGCCGATCGTGGCGCCGCGGTGGTTTGGGTAGCGCCTGGCCCTGTGGTCGAGTTCGTTTGCGAGTGCCTTGGGCGAGCGGACTGTGCCCCACTTGCATTCGCCAAGGTCGGTCCAGTTGTCGTTGCGCAGGCCCACCACGTCGATTTGGGTCTCGGCGTTCCAGAATTCGCCCACTTCTGCCGCGGCCGTGATGCCCTCGTGGGCGTAGATGAGGGGCAGCGCTTCGCGGCAGAGGCGCTCGAAGCAGGTGCCGAAATAGGCTTCGAGGGAGGGCGCGATTCTTTCCTTGTACGCGGTGTCGGCGCCGCCGCTGCGGATGCCGCTGGTGTTCGGGAACACGAAACGGAACCAGGCGCGGAGCAGAGGGTCGTCGATGGCGAAGCGCACCTGCTTGGGACTCGGGCGGTTGCCGTCGAGCGGGTATCGCCGTCGCACATAGCCAAGGTCGGTTAGCTGCTGGAGGTAGTAGTGGAGGCTGCGGTCGGGGAGGCCCGCCGCCGCCGCGATCTCGGCCGTCGTGCCGGCGCCGCGCGCGAGTGCGAAAAGAATGGCGTGGTACGGCGCCACCTCGCGCAGTTCCTCGCGCAGAAGGAAGGTGGGTTCGTGGTAGAGCGGCGCGAACTCCGACAGCAACTGCTCCTTGAAATTGCTGGCGATGGACTTGCCGTCGCTCAGGCAAAGGAGGTATTGCGGAACGCCGCCGACGAGAAAGTAGGCGCGGGCGCGGTCGGCGACGGACCAGCGCGGGTGGAACTCGGCCGCTTCCAGGTAGCCGAACGGCTGCAGATGAATCTGCGCCGTGCGACGCCCAAACAGCGGGCTCTTTTCGCCAAGAACGTCCCGTTCCATGAAGCCGATGTAGGAGCCGCACAGGAGCAGAATGACGTTGCCGGCACGTTGCCAGTGACGGTCCCAGCACTCTTGCAGGGCCGAGACCACGCCCGGGTCGGCACCGGCAATCCACTGGAACTCGTCGAGAGCAAGGACGATCTTTTCGCCCGGCTTAAGCATGCTCCATTGCTGCACCACCGTCCGCAGCGCCTGGCCCCAGTCCTCCGTGCGCAGTTCCGCAAGAATCGGCATGTCGAGGACGCGCGCTGCCTCCGTCAGGAACTCACGCACTTGCAGCGTGGCTGGCGATTGCTTGCCAAGGTAGTAAACGCCGTTGCGGCCTTCGAGGAAACGCAGGATGAGTTCGCTCTTGCCGACCCGACGACGACCGTATATGGGGATGAAAGCGGAACGCTCCGCTTCGTACACCTGCTCCAGCAGGGCGAGTTCCGCGCGTCGTCCAACGAAGGTGGGCATGGCCGCGATTGTCCGACCCTTGGCTCAGTTCGTCAAGTCACGACTTGACAAGACATGACTTGGCAAGACACGACTTGACAAGTCACGACTTGATGAGATTTACCGCGTTGCGGCAAAGGCAACCGAACGGTTTAAGACGGGCGGGGACAAGCCCTGGGACAAGCCCCGCCCCTACGAGGACACGACACGTTGATCGTTTGGGGATTCGATTCGACGCGAGGGCCTTGGGGGCGAGGGCGTCTCTCCCTCGCACACGCCGACAGGCGCGCAGGTTGGCAGGAAACGCGCTTGCGCGCGGACGCGCCTTGCGGCGCGTGCGAGGGCAAGATGCCCTCGCCCCCAAGGGGCCCGCGCGATGCGGCGATGACGGTCGCACCGAGTCCATCGGCGCGTTCGAGACGGGCGGGGACAAGCCCTGGGACAAGCCCCGCCCCTACGAGGACACGACACGTTGATCGTTTGGGGATTCGATTCGACGCGAGGGCCTTGGGGGCGAGGGCGTCTCTCCCTCGCACACGCCGACAGGCGCGCAGGTTGGCAGGAAACGCGCTTGCGCGCGGACGCGCCTTGCGGCGCGTGCGAGGGCAAGATGCCCTCGCCCCCAAGGGGCCCGCGCGATGCGGCGATGACGGTCGCACCGAGTCCATCGGCGCGTTCGAGACGGGCGGGGACAAGCCCCGCTCCCACAAGGGCCCTCGGATGCACATCGATCCCCCACCTCCTTGATGCCGCCCCCGTCCGGCGCTATGGTCGCGCGCCCCGTTCCCCGAGGCCCCCCCAGCCGTGTCGCAAATCTCTGTGCGCCAGCTCGAAAAGGTGTTTCGCGTGGCGGAGCGGCAACCCGGCTTCTGGGGTGCCGTGCGCTCCCTTGCACACCGGCGCTACCGCGAGGTGAAGGCGTTGCACGGGGTCGATTTCGATATCGAGCCGGGGGAGTTGGTGGGGTACATCGGGCCCAACGGTGCCGGCAAGTCCACCACCATCAAGATTCTCTCCGGCATCCTCACTCCGTCCGGCGGGGAATGCCAGGTGAACGGCCTGTCGCCCTGGCGCGACCGGGCCCGCCATGTGGCGCGGATTGGCGTCGTTTTCGGGCAGCGTTCGCAGCTTTGGTGGGACTTGCCCGTCATCGAGTCGTTTGACCTTCTCAGGGACATCTACGCGACGCCGCCCAAGCAACACGCCCGCGTCCTCGAAGAGCTCGCGGAACTCCTCCACCTAGAGCCGCTCTTCGACACCCCCGTGCGGCAGCTCAGCCTTGGCCAGCGGGCGCGGTGCGATCTGGCGGCTTCGCTCCTGCACCGGCCCGACATCCTGTTCCTCGACGAGCCCACCATCGGCCTCGACGCCCCTTCGCGCCTTGCCGTGCGCGAGTTCATCCGCCGGCAGAACCGCGAAAGCGGCATCACCGTGCTGCTCACCAGCCACGACATGGGCGACATCGAGGCGCTGTGCGAACGGGTGATGGTCATCAACGACGGCATGCTGCTGCTCGACGGGCCGATGGATTCGCTGCGCTCGCCCCGCTATCGGGAAAGGCGCGTCGTCGTCGAGTTTGAAGAAGGGGAAACGCTGTCAGCAGAGCACCGGGCCCTCGCCGAAGGCGACGGCAATCGGGCGGAGTTCCGCGTCGCGGAAAACGCACCGGCGTTCGTGGCCGAACTCTCCGCCCGCTATCGCATCCGCGACCTGATCGTCGAGCACCCTCCCATCGAGGAGATCGTCCGCGACCTCTACCATTCGGCCAGCGCCTGACTCCATGCTGCGCCCGTATCTGGCCGTGCTCGGCGCACGCTACCGCGAGGTGCTGCAATACCGCTCGGCAGCGCTCGCCAACTCGGTCGTGCAACTCTTCTGGGGCGGCATCCGGCTGATGGTGCTGGCGGCGTTCTTCGCCTCCGCTAGCGCCGAGCCGCCGATGGCCTTCGCCGCGGTGGTGGCCTACATCTGGCTCGGGCAGGCGTTCTTCGGCCTTCTGCCCTACTCCCTCGACCCCGACATCCAGCGCAAGTTCCTCGAAGGCAACGTCGCCTGGGAGCTGCTCCGCCCGGTGAATCTCTATGGCTTCTGGTACGCGAGGACGTTCGCCCACCGGGTGGCGGACACCACCATCCGCATGCTGCCGCTCTTGTTTGTGGCGCTGTGGGTGCTGCCGTGGGTAGGGCTCGAGGCATGGGCGCTGAAGCCGCCGCCGAGCCTTGCGAGCGGCATTGCCTTCGCAGTTGCCCTCTTCGGCATGGCGGCCCTCGCCACCGCAGTGACGATGCTGTTCCAGACGACCCTCTTCTGGCTCGTCTCCGGCCGCGGCCTGCAGGCGTGCATGTATGGCCTCATCTCGCTCTTTTCCGGATTGGCGGTGCCGTTGCCGCTCTTGCCAGAATGGCTTCAGCCGGCGCTGTATTGGCAGCCGTTTCGCGGCCTTGGCGACACGCCGTTTCGCATCTATAGCGGCGATATCGCGGCATCGGCGGCGCCTATCGAGATCGCATTGCAGTTCGGCTGGACGGCGGTGTTCGTCGGCATCGGCTATGCGGTGCTGAGCCGGGGTCGTGGTCGGCTGGTGATTCAAGGTGGATAGGGCGCCGTCCGGAACCGCATCTCGCGAAGCCACGCTCGGGGCCGACCCGCGCCGGCGCACTCCGGGTACGGTGGGGATGTACCTGCGGCTCATCGGCGTCAGCGTGCGCGGGCAGATGCAGTATCGCGGCACCTTCCTGGTCATGTCCCTCGGCCAGTTGCTCACCCATTCGCTGGAGCCGTTCGCCATCTGGGCGCTGTTCGACCGTTTCGGCAGCCTCGCCGTGTGGTCGCTGCCGCAGGTGGCCCTGCTCTACGGCACCGTCAGCGTCGCGTTCGCCTTCACCGACGCCCTCGCCCGCGGCTTCGACCTCTTCGGCGACCAGTTCATCAAGACGGGCAACTTCGACCGCGTGCTGCTTCGGCCACGGCCCTTGGTGCCGCAGGTGGCTGGGCACGAGTTCACGCTGTTTCGGGTTGGGCGCCTGATTCCGGGCCTAGCGGTGCTGGTGTGGGCGCTGTGGTCGCTGGAGATCGATTGGAATGCCGGGCGAGTGCTCCTGCTCGCGCTGTCGCTGGCCGGGACGTTCCTCTTCTTCTACGGCCTCATCATCCTGCAGGCGACGCTCGCCTTCTGGACCACCGAAACGCTGCACATCTTCAACCTCCTCACCTACGGCGGCGTGGAGACGGCGCAATACCCGCTCGCAATCTACGCCCGCGACTTCCGCCGCTTCTTCACCTTCGTGGTGCCCTTGGGCTGCGTCACCTACTTCCCACTCGTCGGCGTCATGGGAGTCCCCGACCCCTTGGGCAGCACCGCCTGGATGCAATTCGCCGCCCCCTTCGCCGGGTTCGCCTTCTTCGGCGCGTCGTTGCTGGCCTGGCGCACGGGTGTTCGGCACTACACGTCGACGGGGTCGTAACTCAAGACGGGCGGGGACAAGCCCCGCCCCTACGAGGCCCGTGTCGAATCCACCGATGCGCTTCAATACGAGCCGCATTGGAGTTTCGCGAGGCGCGAAACTCCATGGAGGGCGAGACGCCCTCCCTCCGAAGGCCCGTCGCACCTCCAACGCGCCGACGGGCGGGGCCTCGGCGCTCGCCCTCCAACGCGCCCATAGGGGGGGCCTCGGAGGGAGGGCGTCCCGCCCTCCAACGCGCCGACGGGCGGGGCCCGGAGGGAGGGCGTCCCGCCCTCCAACGCGCCGACGGGCGGGGCCCCGGAGG
>JAPPDJ010000166.1 GCA_028824555.1 Gammaproteobacteria bacterium
TCGACGAACCCCTCGATGCATTCAAGACGGGCGACCACAAGGGTCGCCCCTACGGCCCCACGGAAACGCAAGGCTGCGGGAACGACCGCAAGGGCAGCCCCGACGGCCCCTCGGAAGTGCAACGCTGTGGGGACGGCCGCAAGGGTCGGCCCTACGGCCCCGCGGTAATGCAACGTCGTAGGGGCGACCCCTGTGGTCCCCCGTCTCGGCTAACGCGCAGGCAAGGACAGTAGATGGGGCGCTACCTCCTCCGCCGCCTGTTCCTCATCGTCCCGACCCTGTTCGGGATCATGGTGATCAACTTCGTCATCGTGCAGTTCGCACCGGGCGGGCCGGTGGAGCAGGCCATCATCGCGGCCTCTGGCCTGGGCGGCATGTCCTCGACCGCCAGCGTCTCCTCCGCGAGCATGGGGCCGAACACGCAGACGGGCTATTCCGGCAGCGAGGGGCTGGATCCGGAGTTCGTGGCAAGGCTGGAGGCGGAGTTCGGCTTCGACAAGCCGGCGCACGAGCGCTTCCTCAGCATGATGTGGAACTACATGCGACTCGACTTCGGCGACAGCTACTTTCAAGACCGGCCGGTGATGCAGCTCGTGGCAGAGCGATTGCCGGTGTCGCTGTCGCTGGGGCTGTGGTCGCTGCTGCTGATCTACACCATCTCCATCCCTCTCGGCGTCGCGAAAGCGGTGCGGGACGGCACGCGGTTCGATGTCTGGTCCAGCGCCGTCGTGTTCACCGCCTACGCCGTGCCTGGCTTCCTGTTCGCCGTGCTGCTGATCGTCTTCTTCGCCGGCGGCTCCTATCTCGACTGGTTCCCCATGCGCGGCCTCGTTTCCGAAGGCTGGGAGAACTTCCCGTGGTACGCGAAGATCACCGACTGGCTTTGGCACCTCGCTCTGCCGCTGATGGCGCTCACCATCGGCGGCTTCGCTACCCTGACCATGCTCACCAAGAACAGCTTCCTCGAAGAGGTGAACAAGCAGTTCGTGCTCACCGCCCGCGCCAAGGGGCTCACGGAGCGCCGCGTGCTGTTCGGGCACGTATTCCGCAACGCCATGTTGATCGTCATCGCCGGCTTTCCGGCGGCATTTGTAGGGCTGCTTTTCACGGCTGCGCTCCTGATCGAGGTGATCTTCTCGCTCGACGGCATTGGCCTCTTGGGCTACGAGGCGGTGGTAAAGCGCGACTATCCGATCTTCTTCGGCACGCTCTTCTGCTTCACGCTGATTGGCCTCACGATGCAACTCATTGGCGATGTGGTGTACACGTTTGTGGACCCGCGCATCGACTTCGAGAAGCGCGAGTGAGGGGGAATAAGAAAATGGCACTCACACCCCTCAATCGCCGTCGGCTGGAGCTCTTTCGTGCCAACCGTCGGGGCTATTGGTCGCTGCGCATCTTCCTCGTGCTGTTCGCCGCCTCGCTGGGGGCGGAGTTCATCGCCAACGACAAGCCCATCCTGTTCTCGCAAGGGGGCGAACTGCACTTCCCCATCCTGTTCACCTATACGGAGACGGAGCTCGGCGGCGTGCTGGAGACGGAGGCGGAATACCGCGACCCGTTCGTGATGGCTTTGATCGAACGGGACGGCTGGGCCGTCTGGCCGCCCTTGCGGTTCTCGCACGACACCATCGACTATTCCTACGACATCACGCCGTCGCCGCCGGACGCGACGCACATCCTCGGCACCGACAGCGGCGCCACGGACGTGTTCGCAAAGCTCCTGTATTCGTTCCGACTTTCCGTGCTGTTTGGCTTGGGCCTCACCGCCATCAGTTCCGCCATCGGCGTTACCGTGGGTGCCCTTCAGGGCTACTTCGGCGGCCTCGTGGACTTGCTTGGCCAACGACTCGTGGAGATTCAGACGGGCCTGCCGATCCTGTTCGTGCTCATCATCCTCGCGAGCATCGTCGAACCGAACGTCTATTGGCTCCTCATCATCCTGTCGCTGTTCAGCTGGATGGCCCTCGTGGGGGTGGTGCGCGCCGAGTTCCTGCGTGCACGCAATTTCGAGTTCGTTCGCGCAGCCAAGGCCCTCGGCGTCTCCGACATGACGATCCTTCGCCGCCATGTGCTGCCGAACGCGATGGTGGCCACGCTCACATACCTGCCCTTCATCCTCAACGGTTCCATCACTTCGCTGACGGCGCTCGACTTTCTCGGCTTCGGCCTGCCGCTCGACTCGCCGTCGTTCGGCCGTCTCCTGTCGTCGGCAAAGGCCAACCTGTACGCCCCTTGGCTAGGCATCTCCGTCTTCATCACCCTGGCCCTGCTGCTGACCCTGCTAATCTTCGTCGGCGAGGGCGTCCGCGACGCCTTGGACCCGCGCCGGGCCATGACCCAACGCGGCGACGACGAGTCGAGCGGCGACCTCGTCAACCTGCAAACGGCTTGACCGATGGACGGAGCGACGACATTTCTAGAACGTGTTTGCGCCGCGCTGCAGGCTGCGGACGTGGACTATGCGGTAGCCGGAGGCGACGCCGTGGCCTTGCACGGTGCGGTTCGGGGCTCGATCGACGTCGATGTGGTCCTGCGCTGGACCAAACGGACGTTGGAGCGTGCCGAGGACGCGCTGGGTGGGATGGGACTGGTCTCGCGCCTGCCCGTCACGGCGGCCAGCGTCTTCGACAACCGTGACGAGTACATTCACCGTCGCAATATGATCGCGTGGAACTTCCACAATCCCCGCAATCGGATTGAGCACGTGGACATCCTCATCACGCACGACCTCGCGGCAGTCGATGCCGTCGAAATCGAAGCCGAGAGCGGACCAGTGCGAGTCCTTGCCATCGACGACCTAATCGCCATGAAGCGCGAATCCGATCGCGTGCAGGACGTCGCAGACGTGCAGGCTCTCGAGCGTCTGCGATGACCCAACCTGACGAACACCCTGCGCCGCGCCCGGTTCAGTACTTCACAGATGAGTACCTGGAGCGTTGCCGGGAACTTTCGCCAACCGACATCCTTCGCTTTCTGGACGAGTTCCGCCGCCTGTACGGCGCGCGCCGGGTTCCTCGAACACCTCACGCGTCGCAAGACGAGGAACGCCTGCGTGGCCGATGACGTGCACCTGACGATCGTCTTGGCCGAGCCGCCGGAGGGGTTTGCCTTCTGTCTGCAACGCGGCAAGGGCGCCAAGGCCGAACGCCTCGACTACATCGACGCGGCCGGCGACGACATTTCGTTCGACCTGACCGTGACCGTGCGCCAAGGCAAGGTCAAGGGCATGCCGGACTTCGCCGGACCGTTCGTGCAGGGACGTCCCGGCGAACGGTTCTTCTATCTCTGCGTCGGTCAGTGTTCGGAGCTGGTGGAGCCGCAATGGTCCGGACGCGTCAAGGTGCCGCTGTCGTCGATCACCTGGAGGCACATCGAGGAGGCCAAGGCCGATGGCCGGCGCCTCCGCGCACGCTATGCCGCCAGCGAACCGGGCGGTGGGCCTGCCCTTGCGAGCGTCCAACTCCTCGAGGACGGCTGGACGACAACCGGCTAGTCCAACCCGCTTTTTTCGTTCGAGTTAGGTTTCTGATCGAGTCCGTCGCCCCTACACTTCGCGCTCCGCGAATCCCATAGGAAGCCCATGCCGTCCGCCGAGCACGAAGTCCGTTACGAAGCCGATGAGCGACCGCCCCTGCCGCTGACTGTCGGGCTGGGGATCCAGTATGCAATGGTCGCGCTCGGCGGCGTGGTGCTGACGCCGGCCATCCTGATCAGCGTCGCCGGACAGAGCGAGGCATACCTCAATTGGGCCGTGTTTGCGGCGCTGGTTGTGAGCGGCCTGGTAACGGTCGTGCAGTCGGTTCGGCTGGGTCGAATTGGGGCTGGCTACATCCTCATCATGGGCAGTACGACCGCCTTCCTGCCGATGAGCGTGACGGCACTCGCCGAAGGAGGGCCGGGGCTGCTGGCGACGTTGATCGTCATGTCCTCACTAGTGCAGTTCGTACTTGGCGCGAAGATGGCATTGCTGCGGCGCGTGTTCACGCCCACCGTTGCAGGTACCGTGCTGATGCTGATTCCCGTCAGCCTTGCCCCCATCGTCTTCAAGAAGATGGAGGATGTTCCCGCCGATGCGTCCGAGTTGGCAGCGCCGGTCACAGCGCTCGTGACCCTGGCAGCCATCGTCCTCGTCGCGCTCCGCTTGTCCGGAGCGTGGCGCGTGTGGGCACCCGCAATCGGTCTCGTCGTCGGGGGCATCACTGGGCTCGCTTTCGGGATCTACGACATCGAGCGGGTGGCGGCCGCGCCATGGTTTGGATTGCCGCAGTTCAGTGCCTATCCCGGCCTCGACCTGACCTTCGGCAGCGCCTTCTGGGCATTGCTGCCGGGCTTCCTGATCGTCACGCTGGTTGGGGCGATGGACACGCTGGGCGATGCCATCGCCATTCAGCGTGCCTCGTGGCGGCAGGCGCGCGCCATCGACTTTCGCTCCATTCAAGGTGCCATCAACGCCGACGGGCTCGGCAATCTACTGTCCGGCATCGGCGGCACGGTGCCGAACACCACCTATGGCAGCGGTGTCGCCATCGCCGAGTTGACGGGCATAACGGCTCGCTCTGTCGGCGTGTGCGCCGGCATCCTGTTCGTCGCCCTCGCTTTGATGCCGAAGCTGGTGGCCCTGATCGTGGCGATGCCGGGGCCGGTGGCTGGCGCCTATCTCGCGGTGATCGTCGCGCTATTGTTCGTGTTCGGCGTGAAGATCCTGACAGCCGACGGGCTCGACTACCGCAAGAGCCTGATCGTGGGGTTCGCCTTCTGGGTGGGCCTCGCGTTCCAGTTCGACTTGGTGTATCCGCAGTTCATGACCGGTGCCTGGGGGGAACTGCTGGGGCATGGGATGACTGCGGGCGGCATCACCGTGATCCTCCTTTCCGGTTTTCTCGACCTGACCGCGGCGCGGCCAAGGCGCCTGCGCACGGCCCTTTCCGCGTCCTCCCTTGCCGAAATCGACGGCTTCCTGTGCCGCTTCGCGAGCAAGGCACGGTGCGACGAAACCATGACCTCCCGTTTGCGTGCCGTTGCCGAGGAGACCGTGCACACCCTCCTCGCCAACGGCGCCTCCGGCACCGATCGCGGGCTTTTGCTTGTGGCTAGGCGAGACGGCAAGGCAGCTGACCTCGAATTCATCGCCAGCGGCACCGACGTTAACCTCGAGGACCAACTGGCAATGCTGAGCGAAGGCGTGACGGAGCTCCCCAACGAGTCGGAAACTCCCCTGCGTCTGCTGCGCCACTACGCAACGTCGGTACGCCACCAGCAGTACCACGACACCGAGATCGTCACGGTGCGGGTTGATTCATAGGGGCGCTCGAGTGTCGAGGGAGGGGATGCCGGCGTTGGCGCGGGAGGCTGCCGGCGTGAAGTTCTGCCGTTGCATTCTCGGCGCCTGCTTGCTGCTCGCGAGCGCCGGCAGCTTGGCGCAACAGTCGGGCAGCATCGAGGGTACGATCGAACGCGACGGTGTGGGCGTGGCGAACATCGCGGTGGTGGCGGCGGGCGCATCGATGCCATCGCCGAGGCGGGCCAGGACGGATGCGACAGGGCGTTTCACACTTCCGGATCTCGTGCCCGGACGCTACCGGGTCGCCCTTGCCGTACCAGGTCAGAAGCGCCGTGTCTTGGATGCGGACGTGTTGCTGGGCCAAGTAACCTCTCTAGCGGTCGTGGTGGGCACGCCGGTGGGCGGCGAAATCGAGGAACTCGTGGTCGTCGCCCAGCGCGTCATCGTGCGCGAAGGCGCGCTGGTTGCGGATGCCATCGATGGCGACTCCGTGGCGGCCCTACCGGTGGCTCGCGACTACCGCGACCTTGTCAAGCTCGCGCCCGGCGTGCAGTACACGGAGGAGCTGGTGCGCGGGCCCTCCGCGGGCGGCAACGGGCAGGACAACGTCTATCGATTCGACGGTGTGGATGTCTCGCTGCCGATGTTCGGCACTCTGTCGGCGGAACCCTCGACCCACGACATCGACCAGGTGACATTCGTGCGCGGCGGCGTCGATGCCATTGGCTTCAACCGCAGCGGCGGATTCACTATGGACTCCATGGCCAGGACCGGCACCGACGAATTCAAGGCGCGGGCCGAGTTCGCCGCCGTGCCGCACGGACTGGCGGCCGAGCGCAGGCCGCTTGGGGAGTCGCCACCGGCCGAAGGGCCTGATCAGACGTGGCTCAGCGCATCTGCCGGCGGCCCGCTGGTACCGTCTCAGTTGTTCGCCTACGGCTCGTTCTACCGACCCTGGGCCAAGCGCACCAACAAGGCGACCGCGTACGGACGGGCCAAGGACCACTCGAGCCGGCGAGAGGAGTACTACGGGAAACTGACCTATGCACCGTGGGACAGCGTCCTGCTCAATGCTGCCTGGCGCACGTCCGGGCGCGACGAGCGAGGCGTGTCCATCGGCCCCCACGATGCCGACTCGGTTTCCCTGGGCGGCCGCACCGAACAGGACATCGGCAGCGTCGACGGCTCGTGGGTGCCGGTGGTGGGACCGCGGTGGTCGTTCCGCTACAGCGAATACACCTTGCGCGGTTTCGAACTGCCGGACGTGCTGCTCACCGTTCGGCCTTCGCTGCAGGGCTCGCTGGACATCGAGCGCCTCGACCAGATGGGGCAGCTCCGGGTGCCGGCGCGGATCGAGGGCGCCGACGACTACAACGCTGCCGTCAGTTGGCTAATCGACCACTACGGCTACCTGGACGCGGCTGGCCACCGGGTGGGTGGCGGTGCGGTTGGCGCCCATCCTGAGATCGGCGAACAGACGTTTTCTCGCCGCGGCTTGGACATCGCCATCGATCACGAACTCGACTGGGGCGCGGCGAGCCACGCGCTGCATGTCGGGATGCGTCGCGCCGAGT
Source organism: Gammaproteobacteria bacterium (assembly GCA_028824555.1). Lineage (GTDB taxonomy): Bacteria > Pseudomonadota > Gammaproteobacteria > Pseudomonadales > Azotimanducaceae > VXYL01. The sequence goes on from JAPPDJ010000166.1 coordinate 6,859, forward strand.
CCCGCGAGCGCCTGCTTCGCACGTCCAACGGCTGGGGAACCATCACGGTGCCGGGAGGCGTGGACCTCGCCTCTGACGGAACGCCGATCTTCTATGTAGCGACCGTGCAGCAGATGAGCCTGCGACAGTTGAACGGCAGTGTCGTTGACCCGATCGTGTCGTCCGCGGAAACCGCTTCGCTTGAAGTGAATGACGCGATCCGCCACGGCAACCTCGGCTTCAACCTGGGTTTCCTGTTCAGTGAGGATGCGCTGTACGGCCAGGGGCTGCGCGCCGCGCCCGGGGCCTATTCGGGGTTCGTCGTCGCGCCCGGGCGGAGGTATCGCATGTACACGATCGACTGGCGCGACATGATTCAGCCCCGCCTCGCAGCGAGGTGGAATTACCGTGGCGACGACGAGGTGTTCGTCGGCTTCGCGCGCTACCACCCGGCAGCCAGTTCGCTCGCTCGCGCCGCGTCCTGGGATCGCAACAGCCGCGCGACGCTGCGGGTGCTGTTCGACGAGAACGGCGACATCGTCGCCCACGACCCGCTGCCCGGTTCGTCGGGCAAGGTGTTCCAGGCCAGCCTCGCGCCGCGGCGAATCGACGAATGGACGGTTGGCGCCACGCACACGCTGTCGTCGGGCATGGCGGTGCGCGTACACCTGCGGCGACGCGATGGCGCACACTTCTGGGAGGACACTTGGAACGGGTCGCGCGGCTACGACAACGCGCCGCCGCACATCGCCGCCAAGGGCCTCTATGTTCCCGACCTCGACCGGATTCGTGCCGAGATCGGCGGATCCAGCTACGTCATCGCGGAACTCGATGACGCCTACACCGAGTATTGGGAAGCCGCCGTCGAGGTCGAGTGGCGCGGCGAACGGGGCGCATTCCATGCGACCTACGTTCGCAGCCGCTACACGGGTAACTTCGACCAAGACAACACCAGCGCGGTCAACGACGCCAACCGCTTCATCGGCTCGTCGAACCTCGCCGACGGCTACGGTCGCCAGCTCTGGGACCTAAAGGACGGCGTGCTGCGCGGCGACCGTCCCCATCTGGTGAAGGTATTCGGCCATCTCAACCTGCCTTGGCAAGCGACGGCAGGCGTCTTCGGCCTCTACCAGTCTGGCCAGCCGTGGGAGGCATGGGATGCCTTGGCCTATGGCCTGCCCTCGTACCACTCGTCAACCATCCGCCACGCCGAGCCCGCCGGCAGTCGCCGCAGCCCAGCCCACTGGCAAGTGGACCTGTCGTACCGCCAGCGCATCGACGTTCGGGGCGGCCTCGTGGCGACCCTGCGCGCAGACCTCTTCAACGTCTTCGACCGGCAGACCGGCTACAACATGAACCCATACGTCCGCGACCCCACCTTCGGACTGCCTCGCAACCGCTTCAACCCTCGCCGGCTGCTCGTTTCCGTCGCGGTTGAGATATGACGCGGTGCAGCCGGATCACCGGGGGCGTCGCCGTCGAAGTGGCAGAGCACCGCCCCCCTGGCCATGCCCCTGAGATCGTCCGAGTCGTCTCCGCGGGTGAAGATGCTGTAGGAGAGGCTTCGTTCGGGGATTGCGGCGTGACGGGCGGTGGGTCGGCGGCCCCCCCTCCGAGAAAAGCGAGGACGCTTTTCTCGACTCCCCCTCGAGGGGGGAGTGACAGGAAAGTGCACGCTACCACCGTTGCTGGGGCCTCTTAGCTCTCCGCGGCGTCATAGCCGGCACCACGCAGGGAGTCCAGCACGGCTTCCACCTGCTCTTCGCCCCGCATCTGCAGCACGAACTCGATGGCCGTCGTGCGTACCGTGGAGGCGGCGAAGGCGCGTTGGTGCGCGATGTCGACGATGTTGCTGTCGAGGTCGCCCAGGATTCGGGTTAGGTCCGCCATCGCGCCGGGTATGTCGGGCGCTTCCACCTTGATACGGACGAGACGGTGAGTTCGGACGAGGCCGCGTTGCAGGATGGACGACAGGATCATCATGTCGATGTTGCCGCCGGTCAGCACCAGCGCCGTGACTCCGCCGGCACCTATCTCCGGGTAGGCCCTCACCGCCGCCAATGGGCAGGCGCCGGCACCTTCGGTGACGGTCTTCTCCACTTCCAGCAAGGCAAACACGGCATCCTCGATCTGGGGCTCCGTGACCGTCACCACGCGGTCCACGTGCTCGCGGATGATGGGTAACGTGATGCCTCCCGGCTTTTCGACGGCGATGCCTTCTGCCACCGTCCCTGGTCGGGTCGCGCGGGACTCATTGCCTTGCAGTGCGTCATGTACGGCGGCGAAGCGTTCGGTCTGAACGCCGACGATGCGGATGTCCGGGCGGATGCTGCGCACGGCCACCGCGATGCCGGCGATGAGGCCGCCGCCGCCGACGGGGACGACGATGGTGTGAAGGTTCGGTGCCTGCTCGAGGAGTTCAAGGCCCAGTGTGCCTTGCCCAGCGATCACGGCTTCGTCGTCAAATGGATGGACTAGCGTCGCGCCTCGCGTTGCCGCGAGTTCCTGCGTGACCGCAAGCGTCGCCGCGAAGGTATCGCCGCGCAGCAGCACCTCGGCACCGAAGACGCTGGTCTGGCGCACCTTGGCGTTCGGCGTGTTCTTGGGCATGACGATGGTGACCGGCACATCGAGCCGGCCGCCGTGATAGGCCAGCGCCTGCGCGTGGTTGCCGGCCGACATGGCGACGACACCCCGTTTTCGCTCAGCTTCGGACAGGAGGCAAAGCCGGTTGAGCGCACCGCGTTCCTTGAACGATGCCGTGAACTGCAGGTTCTCGAACTTCAGCACGAGCTCGCGCTTCGTCAACGCCGAGAGCGTGCGCGACGGCGCCAAGGGAGTAACCGCCACATGCTCAGCGATGCGCTCCCGGGCGCTCTGAATGGCGGCGAGATCGACGGTCACGGCAGCGGACGACGAAGCGGGCTATCTTTCATCCTTGGCAGTATAGGGCTCGCCCACATCAAGCACTTGCTCATCATCTATCACACCCAGACCGGCAACACCCGAGCCATGGCCGGCGCTGTCCACGACGGTGCCACCGACTCGCTGATCGAGGAGGTCGAGACGCGCTTTCTCATGGCCAGGGACGCGGGGCCGGACGACTTGCTGTGGGCGAACGGCCTGCTCCTCGGCACGCCCGAGAACTTCGGCTACATGTCAGGGGCCATGAAGGACTTCCTGGACCGCACGTTCTATGCCGTGGAAGGCAGAATCGCCCCCTTGCCCTGCGGCATCTTCGTCAGCGCCGGCAACGACGGTTCCGGCGCGCTGCGGGCCCTGCGCCGCATCATCGGCGGTTACCCCTTCAACGAAGTGCAGGAACCGGTCATCGCCCAAGGTGCGGTGCTGCCGGAACACCTCCAAGCCTGCCGGGACCTAGGCATGGCCTTGGCCGCAGGGCTCGAGGCGGGAATTTACTGAGGCAACTTCTGCGACACGCGGCATCTCAAGGCGGTCACCGCGGGGGCTCCACCTCCGTCGCCTCGTAAAACGCCACGCCGCCGCCCTTGCCGGGCCGTTCGCGCATGGCCTTTTGGAACTCTGCCATGTGCGGGCTGGCGAAATGGGCGGCGAGCGCCGCCATGTCGCGCCATTTTTCGGTGATGCGGATCACGTTCGGATCGTTCAGTTCCACCGAGAAGGTGTAGTCGTCGCAGCCATCCTCGGCGCGACTCGCCGTCTCCATCGCCGCAATCGCTGCCTTGAGGTGTGCGATGTTGTCCGCGGTGGTCTCGATCCTTCCGTTGACGATGATCATTCTCCTGCCCTCCCGTGCCTTGAGCCAAAGGGGCGCACTCTACCGCTAACGTGGCGGCCAGCGCCAAGGGGGCAGTTCCAGCGGGGCAAAGTTGCCTAAGGTCGTCTCGCCCATGTCCTTGTCAAGTTCGATGTGGTTGCACTCGCCAGACTCCGTGAGCGCCTCCACAAGCGCCGTCGCGTGCGATGTCACCCACACTTGCGTCTCGGTTGCCGAGTGGCGCATCAGACGTGCCAAGGCCGGCAACAGCTCTGGGTGGATGCTGGTCTCGGGCTCGTTCAGCACCATCAGCGACGGCGGGCGCGGCGTCAGCAAGGCAGCGATCCACAGCAGGTAGCGCAGCGTGCCGTCCGACAGCTCCGCCTGGGACAGCGGCCGCAGCAGCCCATGCTGGCGAAACAGGAGCTGGAAGGTGTCGGCTTGCTCCTCCACCTCCACCACGGCACCGGGAAAGGCGTCCTCGACAGCCGCCGCCAAGGCATCGGCATCGCCGATTTCCATGATCGTTCGCCAGGCCGCGGCGAGATCGTGGCCGTCGTTGCTCATCACGGGCGTGCGCACGCCGATGCGCGCATGTCGCGCCGGAGCGTCCGCATCGGTGCGGAAATGGTCGTAGAAGCGCCACGAGCGAACCTGCTCGCGCAGCAGCACCGCCTCCGGTGCGCGCTCAGGGTCGGCAATGCGCGACACCATGCTGTCGAAGGTGGGCAGATGCTGCTCCACTACCTGCCATGTGCCGTTTTCGTCGCGGCTGCGCACGAGTCCGCCCTTGCGATCCACCAAGGCGCGGCGCTCGTGCCAGGCGTCGCCGTGCCAGATGACCTCGCGCTTGATCTCCGGGTCCTTGCCGAACATCGTTCGCGGCACCGGCACCGGCAGGCCGTACTCGATCGAGTAGCTGAAGTCGTCGCCGCCGAAGCCGAGCCGCAGGTTCACCGGGTCCTTTCGCGGGCCGCCTTGCACCGGGTGTTCGCCCCGCTTTACGGACTTCGCGAACTGCTCGGGGCCAGCCCAAAGCACCGAACTCAGACCACCCTCGCGGCCGATGGCCTGTACGCCGCCGCCGAACGCGGTCTCGGACAACAGGCGCAGCGCCCGGTAGAGGTTGGACTTGCCGCTGCCGTTGGCGCCCGTGACGAGATTCATGCGCTCCAGCGGAAGCACTACGTCACGCAGGGAACGGTAGTTGGCGATGGCGAGGGTGTGCAGCATGGCCGCATGTTGGCGGTTGCCGGGGCTTGCGGCAACGGTTTCGCGTGGGAGCCCTCGCTACGTTCCTGCGCCGATCAGCTTTCTCGCATAGTTGAGGGCGTGGCCCAGCGAGTCGGTGAATGCCTTGCCCTGCCAAGCGATGTCGAAGGCGGTACCGTGATCCACGGAGGTGCGGACGATGGGCAGGCCGATGGTGACGTTGACGCCGCTCTCGAAGCCGATGAGCTTCATGGGGGCGTGCCCCTGGTCGTGGTACATGCAGACGATCGCGTCATGGGTGTCGTTGCGGATGGCTTGGTAGAAAACCGTGTCGGCAGGGTGAGGGCCCGTGACTTCGAGACCGGAGGATCGGGCACGGGCGATGGCGGGGGCGATGACGTCGCGGTCTTCCGTGCCCATGAGGCCGTTTTCGCCGGCGTGGGGATTGAGGCCGCACACGGCGATGCGTGGGCGGGGCAGGAATCGCGCGAGCGCTTCGTGCGTCAGGCCGATTACGGTGTCGATCCGGGCGGGGGTCACGCGGGTGATGGCCTCTGCCAAGGAGACGTGCGTGCTCACGTGCGTAACGGCGACATCCTCGGTCGCGAGCATCATCGCGTAGTCGTCCGTGCCACAGAGCGATGCGATGGTCTCGGTGTGGCCGATGAAGCCCGGATGGGTTTGCCCGGTCGCCTCCTTGTTCATGGGCAGCGTGACGACGGCGGCGACTTCGCCTGCCAAGGCATCTTGGGTGGCACGCTCGACGTAGCGCAGGGCCGCTGCACCCGCCTTCGCATTCAGTTCGCCTGGCGTCAGATCTGCGGCCGAGAGCGCGCCGACGTCGACTACATTGAGGCAGCCGGGCCGAGCCTCGCCGGGTGAGGCCACCACATGCAAGGGGATGTGCAGCCTGAGCAGCTCGGCCCCCCGCGCAAGGATCGCCGCATCGCCATAGGCAACGGCACCCTCGCCGAGCAGGCCATCGGCAAAGCGGCGCAGGAGAATCTCCGGCCCGACACCACTGGCATCGCCCATCGTGACGGCAATGGGCTTCACGCTAGCGCGCCCCCTAGCGGGCGCGTTGGCAGTTCGCTGCCGCGAACTGCTGGCCTTCGTGCTCGCGTTCGCTCGCAACTACGGCTAGCAGCCGGTCGCACTTCGCCGCTACGCGACGAAGTCCGACAGGCTGCTAGCTCGGCCCTGACTAGTGTCGTGTCACGCGTCCTTTGGCGCATCAGAGCGCGCGGCTGGCAGCTTGCACCATGCCGGCTGCCAGCCCGTTCCCGCAAGCGGAGTTACGCCAGCGCTTCCTTGGTCGTCTTGACGATGGCGGCCGCGACCTTGTAGGGGTCGGCATTGGAGGCCGGTCGTCGGTCTTCCAGCCGCCCCTTCCAGCCATCGTCGATGGTGGCGATGGGGATGCGGATGGATGCGCCGCGGTCCGAGACGCCGTAGTTGAACTTGTCGATCGACTGGGTCTCGTGCGCGCCGGTGAGGCGCTTGCTGTTGTCGGCGCCATAGACCACGATGTGGCGATCGATGTGGTCGCCGAAGTGCTCGCAGATCTTCGTGAACGTGCCCTCCTCGCCGGAGTCGCGCATGGGGCCGTTGGAGAAGTTGGCGTGCATCCCGGAACCGTTCCAGTCCGTGTCGCCGAGCGGCTTCGGATGCCAGTTGATGGCATAGCCGTGCTCCTCGGCGACGCGCTCCAGAATGTAGCGGGCGATCCACGTCTCATCGCCAGCACGGGCTGCGCCCTTGGCGAACACCTGGAACTCCCATTGGCCAGCGGCCACTTCGCCGTTGATGCCCTCGACATTGATGCCGGCCTCAAGGCAGGCGTCGAGATGCTCCTCGATGATGTTGCGGCCAAAGGCGTTGGCGCCGCCCACCGAGCAGTAGTACGGCCCCTGCGGGGGCGGATAGCCGCCAGCGGGGAAACCGGGCGGCAGGTTGGTCTGGGTGTCCCACAGGAAGTACTCCTGCTCGAAGCCGAACCAGAAATCGTCGTCGTCGTCCTCGATGGTGGCGCGGCCGTTCGACTCGTGCGGCGTGCCGTCGGCGTTCAGCACCTCGGTCATCACGAGGTATGCGTTCTTGCGGCAGGGGTCAGGAAAGATCGCCACCGGCTTCAGCAGGCAGTCCGACGAGCTGCCGTCCGCCTGCTGCGTCGAACTGCCGTCGAACGACCACACCGGGCAGTCCTCCAGCGTGCCGCCGAAGTCCGTCTCCACCCGCGTCTTGCCGCGCAGACTCTGCGTTGGCCTGTTGCCGTCGAGCCAAATGTACTCCAACTTGCTCTTGCTCATGTAAGTGCCCTTGCTCCTTTCCGTTCATCGAACACATGGTTTGGTTTGGTTGCCCCAACGCGGGACCGGACGCCCCGCGTCTCAAGCCGCGCATCCATGCAACATGCGCGCCATTTGACTGCCGACTGCGTGCACGCCGGCGCACCCCGTCCTGGCGCCCACGCGCCGTGCCGGCGCGTGGGCGCGCGGAACGATGCACCGTTCGGGCGCAGGCGTCAATTGGCTCGGAGTATCCGCCCCAGCCGAGCCGCGAGGCAAGATAGGATGCCATCCCTCCGAGGCGCCGTGCGCACCGATCGTTCTTCGCACCACACCGGTTCGCTCCCGCGGTCCATTGCACCGATACGGTGCAGGGAAACCGCTGCCGCACGTGTCGATCAGGGCCGCAGCAAATCCGTGTACTGCGAAAACCGCGTGTCCTGCCGCGTCGCCACCTCGATCACGCACACCTCGCCCTCGTCGTTGGCGCGGCGGGCGGCCTTTAGCGCTGGAGCGAGTTCGTCCACCTTGTTGACGTGAATGGCCTTGGCGCCAAGCGCCTTGGCAACGCCGGCGTAGTCCCCAGACTGATTGCCAGCACCGTAGCGCTGCATGGCGGTCGGCATGGACTTGTCGTAGCCGCCCATGGTGCGGTTGTTGATCACCACCGTGGTGATGGGGATCTCCCCGCGCACGGCGGTCTCGATCTCAAGCCCGGTGTGGCCAAAGGCAAGGTCACCCATGAAGTTCATGCAGAACTTCGAGGGGTCCGCCACCTTCGCGCCCATCGCCAGCGGGATGCCGTAGCCCAGGTGCGTCGTCTTGCCCCAGCCGATGTAGCCCAAGGGCGCCGCCGCCTTGTAGAACGGCATGATCTGGTCGCGCGGGTTGCCGGCGTCGTGCGTGACGACGGTGTCGGCATGGTCCACCGCCTGGTTGATCTCGTTGATGACCCGATAGGGGTTGATGGGCGTCTCGTCGGAGTTCAAGAGCGGTGCCCAGTCGGCCAGCCACTCCTGGCGGGTGGTGCGGATGTCCGTGAGCGTCTCCTGCGCCGTGGCGCGGCCGCCCTCGCCCACCGTGGCCTTGAGTTCCTCGATCATCATCTCGAGGGTGAGCTTGGCATCGCCGACGAGGCCAATGTCGATGGCGTAGTCCTTGTTGATGTCCTCAGGCGACACCGTGGACTGAATCATGAATTTGCCGTCCGGAATGGCGATGCCGAAAGTGGTGCGGGTAAGCGCCGAGCCGATGGCGAGCACCACGTCGGAGGCACCGAGCCACTTCCACACCCCTTTGGGAGCCGTGCGGTTGGCGCTGCCGAGCGCCAGCGGATGGTCGTCCGGGAACGCGCTCTTGCCCTGCATCGTGGTGATGACGGGAATCTGCGCCAACTCAGCGAAGGTCTTGAGCTCTTCGGTGGCGCCCGAATAGAGCACGCCCTGCCCCGCCCAGATCACGGGATTGCTCGCTCCAAGCAGCGCCTTCAGCGCGTCCTTGACGTCGCTTGCGTTGGGTGCGTAGCGCATCGTCTTGGATGGCCGGTACGCCTCCGCAGCACCCTCCGGCGCATCCCGCCCGAGCACGTCACCGTGCATTTCCACCAGCACGGGGCCCGGCCGGCCTTGCTTCGCCGTGTGAAACGCACGCCGAATCTGCGTGGTGATGCGGTCCGGTCGGTCGATGGAGATGGCAAGCTTGGTCACCGTCTCGTAGCTGCGGGCGGCGTGGAAGTTCGGCTGCACGTCATAGCCACCGAGGCCATGGCCGCCGGGCAGGTACACCATCGGCACCGCCTCGCCCCAAGCCTGGGCAATGCCGCCGAACGAGTTCTCGACGCCAGGCCCCGACTGCGATGCAAATACGCCCACCGTCTCGCCCCGCCGCTGCCGACTGAAGCCATCGGCGGCATTGATGCCGCCCCGCTCCTGTCGGAACACCAAGGGCCGAATGTCCACCTTGGCGCAGGCCTCGATGAGCGGATTGGCCGGAAAGCATGGCATCCACTCCACCCCTTCGGCCTTCAGGCAGCGCGCAACCAAGTCGTAACCGTTCATGTGTCCCCTGATCCCGGTGATCGCCTAAGCGAAAGCCGCGAAGCCTATCAGGTCGGCAGAGTGCAGGCACAACGACGGTTCCGATGGTCGACGCAAAGCAGCGACGCCGTCTTCCTCCAAAGTGGAAGCGCCCGCTTCGGACCTGGCGTTGCGAGCGGTCACGAGAGGGGCCCTCCTCGTATCGCGTCACGGCATTTCTTGGTCCGCCCCTCCGCCGTCACGTCCGCTGCGCCACAGCTTTGACACTGCCGCGCCTCGCCCCCATCATTCCGCGCCCTTTGCCGAACGGGACCCCTTGGCTCGATGTGCTGGCGCTTGCTTCGCGTGGCAGGATTCGGTGGGTTGGCTGGCCTGAGGCTTGCGTTGTTCGGCGCCCTAGTGGCGCTGTCCGCTTGCACGGATCGTGCGAGTGTTGGACCACCGATGGTGGCGGGTGTCGATGCAGACGATGCCGAACTCGCGGCCTTCCTGCGGGAGCGCGTGGATGATGCCGTGGCGAACCCATCGTCTGGGCCCAGCCGCGGTCGGCTGGCGATGGCCTACGACGCAAATGGATTCGACGAGGCCGCCGTTGCAGGTTATTCGCATGCGGCGGCACTGCAGCCCGACGAGTTTCTCTGGCCGTATCTGCGTGCGCTGCTGCTGGCTCACCAAGGCGACTACGAGCGTGCCTTGGCGGACCTGGGCCGTGCTCTGGCACTCGATGGCGACTACGCGCCGGCATGGCTGTGGCGCGGCAACTGGCTAATGGACCTGGGCCGCGTAGGCGAGGCTGCCGATGCCTTCCGGCGAGCACTCGAGCTTGCACCGGACGAGTCCACACGGGTCGCCGCCGACGCCGGACTGGCACGCGCCCTGTTGGCGCAAGGCGACGCCGAGGACGCGCACAGGCTGCTTTCGAGGCTTGCGGAAAGTGCGCCTCATCCGGTTGTTCTCCGGCTGCTCGCGAGCGCTGGCCGCGCCCTTGGCAGGGAATCCGACCTGCCGCCGAGTGTCGAGATCGAGGCTGTGGCACTCGAGTGGGCGGACCCACTACGGGCGCGCCTCGATGACTTCGTGCGCGGCTTCGATGCGCGCCTGCGTCAGGCCGAAGGCGTACTCAGCCGAGGCGATGCCGAGGCGGCTCTCGACATTCTTGAGCCACTGCGCAAGCAGCGTCCCGGCGATCGCACGCTGCTCAACAACCTCGCCATCGCCTATGCCGCTACCGGCAAGCCGGCGACTGCGATGGAGACGCTGCAGGAAGGGCTCCGGCTGCACGACGACTACTATCTCTTCCACTTCAACGCGGCAGTGGCATACGAGGAGCGCGGCGACACGCGAACGGCGCTCATGCACCTCGATCGAGCGCTGTCGCTGCAGCCCGCCTTCTCGCCGGCGCACGAAAGGAAGGTGCTCGTGCTGATCGGGCAGCAGCGACACGACGACGCCCTTGCGGCAGTGGCAACCGCGCTGGCCGAAGGCGTACAGACCGCCTCGATGATGTATCGCGCCGGGGTCGTTGAAGGCAGTCGGGGACGTTGGGGGAATGCGATTCGCCACTTTCACCAGGCTGTGAGCCTCGCACCCCGGCTCGCTCGCGCCCACCTCGCGCTCGCGCGCAGTCTCGCCGAGGCTGGCCGCCACGACGAGGCACGCGGCGCGCTCGACGACGCAGAACGCCTCGGTGCAGCCTCGGCGGACATCGCCAGTGCGCGGCGGCGCATCGAGGCTCTCTCCACAAGCGAGTCGTCGTGATGCGCTGCCAGAGCCGGGGAGGAGGGCTCGCTGCCGGCTGCCCCACATTGATGCTCGTCGCGCTTCTGCTGTTGCCGCCGCTGGCGGCTTGCGCACCGGACGACAATGCCGACGCCGAACCGGCGGCACCCTGGTTCGTTGACGAAGCAACCGAGCGCGGGCTCGACTTCACGCACCGCTCCGGCTACGTCCCCGGCGCCCTGCCGCTGTTGCCGGAAATCGTCGGCGGCGGCGCGGCGTTGATGGACGTGGATGGGGACGGCGATCTCGATGCGTATCTTGTGCAGGCTGGTTGGCGGCTCGATGGCAGCGATGCCGATGCGCCCGGCGACACGCTGTTCGTGAACCGCGGCGATGGCCACTTCGAGCCCCGGCCGCAAGCGGAGCGCGGCTATGGCATGGGCGTTGCCGCTGGCGACTACGACGGCGACGGCGACGTCGACCTTTACGTCACCAATGTCGGCGCCAATGCCCTCCTCAGCAACGACGGCAGCGGGCATTTCGACGATGTCGCTGGTGCGGCCGGCGTCGACGACCCGGGTTGGGGCACCGCGGCCGCGTTCCTGGACCTCGATGCCGACGGCGACCTCGATCTCTTCCTCGTCAACTACATCGACTGGTCCCTCGCCATCGAGAAGGACTGCCATTCGCGCGGGAAGCCCACCTACTGCGCCCCCACCACCTACGCGGCGCCGGCCATGGATCGCCTGTTTCGCAACGACGGGGACGGCACCTTCACCGACGTCAGCGTCTCGGCCGGGCTTGCCCAGGGTCGCGGCAATGGCCTCGGCCTCGGTGCCGCCGATTTCAACGACGACGGCCTTGTCGATCTCTTCGTCGCCAACGACAAGACCGTGAACCGGCTCTGGCTCAATTTGGGGGGCCTCCGCTTTGAGGAGGCGGCGGCGATGTGGGGCTGTGCAGTGGACGACCACGGCGGCGCCAAGGCCGGCATGGGCGTTGCGGTGGCCGACATGGACGACGACGGCGACGCCGACGTGCTGGTGGTGAATCTCGAAGGCGAAACCGACTCCTATCACCGCAACGATGGCGGCTATTTCACCGACAGGGCGGCACAAGCCGGGCTAACCGTACACGGGCGCCGCCACACCCGCTTCGGCGCCATCGCCCAGGACTTCGACAACGACGGCTGGTTCGACATCTACCAAGCCAACGGCAAGGTCGATGGCGACCCAAACGCCGCGACAGACCCGTTCGCCGAGCCGAATCTGCTCTACCGCGGCCGAGCGAGAGACGCAGGCATTCGATTCTCCCCGGCGCAGCCCCGCGCCGGCACCACCGCGCCGCTTGTACACACCAGCCGTGCCGCTGCCATGGGCGACGTCGACAACGATGGCCGCCTCGACGTCCTCGTCGTCAACCGCGACGGTCCCGCGTACCTGCTGATGAACCGCACCGAAGCCGGCAACTGGGCGCGCTTTCGCCTCTTGGACCAGCAGGGCGCAGACGTTCCCGGCGCCGTGCTGCTGGCAACGGTAGGCAGCCGCCGCGTCCGGCGCGATGCCACGCCCTCCTCGAGCTATCTGGCATCGCACGATCCCCGCGTCCATGTCGGGCTTGGCGAGTTCGCATTCGCGCGAAATGTTGCGGTGCGCTGGCCTGGAGGCAGGGTAGAGCGCTTCGGCGACTTTCCGGCCGGCGCAAGCGCCATTCTCGCGCGTGGCCGAGGTGCCGCCGACAACGCAACCGAGGGCGTCGAAAACTCCCCTTGACCGCAGCCAACGATGGGCATAGTTTCCGTCCCATCGTGTGCGATGTGTTGCAAACGATCGCACCTTGCACACGAGCAGCTAGGTTCACCGGGTCCGCGCCACACCTGACGCTGGGCCGAGGAGGGAAGATGGTTCTGCACCCACGCAAGCAACTGATTCGCATCCTGTGCGCGTCGCTCACCCTGACGTTCGGCGTCGGCGCCATAGCGCAGGACGAGGACGCAGAGGCCGAAGACGAGGAAGTCACGGAGGCCGACGGCGAAATCGAGGAGATGCTCGTGACCGGGTCCTACATCCGGCGCGACAACTTCGATCTGCCATCGCCGAAGTCGATCCTCGACAACATCGACATCGAGATGTCCGGCAACGCCGAGATCGGCGACGTCATCTTCGACCAGTCGTTCCAGCTCGGCGTCAACGCCAATGCCGCACCGTTCGAGGGCATTTGCTGCTCCGAGTCCGGGCAGGACGGCATCAGCAACGACGAGTGGGGCGGACAGGCGGACAACCAGCAGGGCAACCAAGGCACGGAAGTCTGGGCTAACCTCCGCGGCCTCGGCACCCGTGCCACCATGACCATGATGGACGGCCACCGCCTGCCGGCGGACACGACCCCTCGCGGCGAGCGCGCTGGCGTCGACGTGAGCGGCATGTACCCGTCCATCGCCATCGGTCGGGTGGAGACCATCCTCGACGGTGCCTCCGCGCTCTACGGCGCGGAAGCGGTGAGCGGCGTTATCAACATGGTGCCGCGCAAGGACTTCGAAGGACTCACGTTCAGCGTGGACTGGCAGTCACCGCTTGAAGACGGCGCCCCGAACCAGGCCTTCAGCATGCTCGGCGGCGTACAGGGCGACCGCGGCCGCGCCATCTTCGCGATGGAACTGCGCGAGACGGACCGCATGCGCTTCACCGACCGGCCGGACTACATCATCGACACTAAGAACCCCTGGGCGCGGCACACCACGGTAGGCAACGACTACTACCACTACGGTCAGTGGTCACGCTTTTGGAAGGATGCCTACGACGCCGGCGGCAACCCGGCGAGCCGAATCCATGTGCCGGTGCGGTCGCCGCTCGGCGAACTGATGACACCCGAGGAGCGCACCGCCCTCGACGATGCCGGCTACGGTTACGCAAGCCAACGCGCCAGCCGGCAATGGGCCGACAATATCGGCACCATTGCAGTGGGCTGGGCGCAAGACCCTGGCTGCGCGCACGGTTTCGCCGCCGGGCACGACGAGGAAGGCCCGCCGCCCATGAGCCAGTTCGGGCCCTTCTTCGACTGGGGCAACGGCGCTGAGGCCCACGACGTGCGCCGCGATCAGTGGCAGGAGCAGTTCGGCGCCCACTGGGGCACGGACTTCCGCAACGTGCCCGGTGAGACGTTCCAGTACAACGACGTCGCCAAGCACGGCAACTTCATGAACGGCTACATGGACCCGAACGACCCGGCCTACCACTGCCGCATGGTGGATTCCGACTATCAGGACATCCAGGCGCAAAGCTCGCGACAGAAGGGCATGGCGTACTTCGAGTACGAGTTCACCGACAACATCACGGTGCGCGGCGAGTTCGTCTCCGGTGCCGTGGACTACAACACGCGTCTCTACGCACCGGGTTTCAACGACTTCTACTCCGGCAACGGCGGCAGGGTCGATGACCGGTATCCCATTGCAATCGGATCGAACCCCGGCAACCCGTTCCGCGCCTTCGCGGACGGTTCGACCATCACGGACTACATCCCCAGCCTCATGTGGGACCCGAACGACAACAACACCTTCCTGCCGCCTGGCACAAATGTCTTCTGGCCGGGCGTCACTCCCGACGTGTGGCCGGCAGGCGTAGCTCCATGCCGAGACCTGCCCGGTTTCTCCGACTGCAACCCCGGCAGCAACCCGGCCGTGTGGGGCGGCGGCTCCAGCACGTGGACGGCGCGGCCGACCCGCCAGCTTGACTTCATCGACGTCAACCGCAACGGCCGCTACGACTACCTGATGGAACCCGGCGAGCTTCTGGTGTTCGCGCAGGACATGAACGGCGACGGCATCCCCGACCGCGACTGGGACGGTGACGGCATTGCCGACGACCACGCGCAGCGCCTGCCGGAGGCCAGGGTTGTGCTCATGGGAATGGGCGATGCGGACGGCGACGGCATCCCGGACCGGTTCGACCCGGACGGCGGCGGCATCGTGCTCTACGAGGATGTGCGCTTCGAGGAACGGCGCCTGTTCGCCTTCCCCAAGCATCCGCGCAACAACAATCTCGACTGGGCCGTGGACGACGGCATCCTGCACTTCCTGCGCCGCACCCAGCGCAATGACATCCGCATCCGTCTCGGCAGCGAAATCCGCATCCCGGACACGGACTGGATCGTCGATGCGGACTGGATTTGGTCCAAGGGCAACCGCGAGCAGAACCAGTTTCAGGAAGTGACCCCGGCGATGATCCAGGCGCTACGCTGCAACGCCGGGCCCAACAACAACTCCTGCTGGAATCCCTTCAGCACGACCTATCTGATGATGGACGAGAACGGCTTCATCACCGGCAACCCAAACAACAAATTCCCCGCCGAAAACGACCCCGGCTTCACGCCGCCTGACCACGACTATGTCAACACCGAGGAAGAGCACCGGCTCGCCGGCAACGTGATGTCCTACAACATCCAGGACCTCGGCATGACCATCGTCGATGTGGTGGCGGCCAACTCGAGCCTGTTTGACCTGTGGTACAACGACGAGCCGGTGGGCTTCGCCATCGGCACGCACTGGCGGCTCGAAGAGGAGGAGTATCGACCCCACGCCCTCGCGCAATCGGCCATCGGCGGTAACCGCTTTGCCCTGCGCAAGAGCGAACAGTCGAGTCAAGCGATCTTTGCCGAGCTGGCGCTGCCGCTGATGTCGAGCGACGTCTTGGGCACGTTGGAGGCACAGGTGGCGCTGCGCTACACCGAAATCGAGACGACGGGCATCTACGGCCAGCCGGGGTCCACCACGTTCGACACCACCATTCCGAAGCTGGCGGTGCGCTACGAGCCGATGGACATGCTCGCCCTGCGGGGCAGCATCACCCAAGGCTTCGTGACGCCGGGGCTGTATGCACTGTTCGGTGCCGCGGAGGTGTCCAACGTCGGTACCCTGGGCGACTACATCTGCGACTACCTGCCGGAGATGCAGGACTGCATCGACGCCGGTGCCAGCAAGGGCGGCGGCACCCCGGACGTGCGCACGGCGAGCGCGGCAAGCCCGAACCTCGACGCAGAGACCTCAGACCTCTACAACGTCGGGCTCTCGCTCAAGTTCTTCGACGGCGACCTCGTGTTCGATGTCGATTACACCAACGTCGAGTTCCGGGGCCAGCTTGAGGAACTGGGGGCCGGGCAGCGGGTCGGACTCAACTCCAATGGCTTCACCGAGTATCTTCTGGCGGCCTGCCCGGGCACGCTGGTGGACTGGGACAACGAGCGCAAGCACGGCGATCCAGAGCTCGCAGCCCTCACCCAGGAGGAGTTCCGCACGTCGAGCTACACCAACGCCGCGGACCTCGAGTGCCGCCGCAACGCCGCGCTGAGCTGGATCGACTCCGGCGCCAACGCCGGCGCTGGCGAAATCGCGTTCGCCGGCAGCGCCTTGGAGCGGGGCCGGGAGCTCACGGCGGCCGACGGCAGCACCTACATGAGCCCGATAATTCTCGACTACGTCGAGAACTCGTGGACCGCACAGGGCAAGCGCGAGGCGGAAACGGTCATCTACGGCATGCGCTACGGCTTCGAGCTGCCGCGCAGCCGCTTCACCGACTGGATGGGCGAGGACACGGGACTGTTCATGTTCACGTTCAGCGCCACGCAGTTCCTGACCCAGGCGCTGACGAAGTACAAGAGCTTCGGCTGCGACCCCGTCAACCGCAACGTTGGCGGGTTCTGCCCGAGCGACCACGTGCTCGCCGACATTCGCGTCGATGGCGTTGGCAACCGCAACTCGCAGTACTTCTCGCCGCCGAACATGAACCTGTATTCGGACCTGCCGCCGACGCCGGAGTGGCGCGCAAACGCCAACCTGCGCTGGTTCAACGGGCCGCACACATTGCAGGTTGCGGTCCGCTGGCACGATCGGGTGGAAAACCTGAACGTGGCCTGGGATGCGATGAAGCAGCGCGAAGCCGTTGACCCGCGCACGGTAATCGCTTCGTGGACATGGGACACGGGCAGCGGCCGCGCCTCCTATCCCCACCACGTGCCGTACCGCGGCTTCGACGAGGTGACGGTCGGTTCGGGCGACGATGCGGTGACCAAGCGCATCCCGCGCGAGCAACAGTCGCAGCGCTGCGCGTTCCAGCCGTGGCCGGTGTGCAAGATCGACTCGCGCCACTACTGGGACGTGTCGTACAGCTATCGCCGACCGCAGACGCTGGGCTTCAGCTCCATGCTGCTCAACGTCGCGGTGCGCAACGTGTTCGACACCTATCCCGACCCCATCACCCAGTTCTCGGCACACGAGCCGTATCTGGACAACATCATGGGGCGGATGATGCTGGTGCGACTGGCGTTCTCCATGTAGCTCAATCGTCCCGCGCACCCTCCATTGGGTAGCAGGACGTCATCCGCAAAGCCCCCGCGCAGCTTGCGCGGGGGCTTTCTTTTTGTGCTCGCATCGCTTGGCGGCGTGCTCGCCGGCACCGCCGCGGGCGGGGTGGCGAGCGCCGTGCAGTTCGCCGAAGTCGCGGCGGAAGCCGGGCTCGATTTTCAGCACGTCAACGGCATGGCCGGCGAACGCTGGATCCTGGAGACGGTGGGTGCCGGGGTGGGCGTCCTCGATTTCGATGGCGACGGGCTGCTGGACATCTGGCTGGTGCAGGGCGGCACCGTGCCCGAGGATGCATCCGCGAGTGCCACCGCCCCCCGCGCGCCTAGGGACAGGCTGTTCCGCAACGTCACCTCGGGTGGGCAACTGCGGTTCCAAGACATCACTGACACTTCCGGCGTGCTTGCGGGGCGCTACGGCATGGGCATCGCCACGGCCGACGTCGATGGCGACGGCGACGCAGATGTCTTCCTCGCCAACTACGGCCCCAACCAGCTATTCGAGAACTTGGGTGGCGGGCGCTTCCGAGAAGTGCGGGCCGACGTGCTGAGCGGTGCGGAATGGTCCGTGAGTGCGAGCTTCGCAGACATCGACGGCGACGGAAGCCTGGACCTCTACGTCGCCAACTACTTGGACTTCACCCTACGGGCGCACAAGGACTGCCCAGACCTGTCGGGGCGTCCGAGCTACTGCGCGCCCACCGCCTATCCCGCCGTGTCGGACCGCCTGTATCGCAACCTTGGCGAAGGTCGCTTCAAAGACATCACGGGCGACGCCGGCATCGCCGGCCTCCGCGCGCCTGCCTTGGGCGTTGCAGCGCACGACTTCGATGGCGATGGCGATGCCGATTTCTATGTCGCCAACGACGGCGCCGCCAACCATCTTTGGCTCAATCAGGGCGATGGCACCTTTCGCGACGGCGCCGAGCTCGCCTTCGCCGCCTTCAACGCCAACGGAGCGCCCGAAGCGGGCATGGGCGTAGACGCGGAGGACTACGACGGCGACTGCGACCCGGACCTCTTCGTCACACACCTCGCCACCGAAACCAATACGCTCTACGTCAATCACGGCGGCTGGTTCAGCGACAGCACAGCCGGCGCGGGCCTCGCCGCTTCGAGCGGTCCCTACACCGGCTTCGGCACCGGCTGGATCGACGCCGACAACGACGGCGACCTGGACCTCTTCAGCGCCAACGGCGCAGTGTTCCCCGTGGAACGCCAACGCCTCGCCGGCGACCCCTACCCTCTGCGCCAGCGCAACCAGCTCTGGATCAACGACGGCGCCGGCGTCTATCGGGAGTTCACGAGCGCCGGTGCGCTCGATACCGAAGAGGTGAGCCGTGGCGCAGCCTTCGCGGACCTCGACAACGACGGCGACACCGACATCGTCGTCAGCAACAACTCCGGCCCGCCCCGGCTCTACCGCAACGACGCTGCCGCCGCGCCTTGGATCGGTCTCGAACTGCCGCAAGGGACAACCGCGACCTTGGAGGGCGAAACATGCCCCCTGCGTCGCGCCAGCACCGACGGCAGCTACGCATCGGCGAACGATCCCCGGCTCGTGTTCCGTCTGACCCAAGGCGAGCGCCGCCGCGTCCACCTGCGCTGGCCAGACGGCCGCAAAACCACAACCGCGCCGTTGCGCCCAAACCGCTACCACCGTCCCAATGCCAAGGACTAGAGACCTCGCCGTCGCTCTTCTCGCGTTTCGGCGGGCCTGGGACGGGCCTCTGGCGAAGGTGGCATCCGGCAGAAGGTGGCTCTCGGCGAAAGTACCGAAGCGCAGGGCGGGGGTCGTTAGAAGGGCATGTGCCAGCCATCTCCTCCTCGCGACCGTCTTGGCGGTGGGAGCCGACAGCCACGCGCTCAAGACGGCAGACCCACTGGGCGCGGGAACCGAACAGGTGGAGCCCAGCCTAAGGCAACGGCTTGACGCCGCGACCACGCCGACCGAACGCGCCATGATCTGGGGCAGCGAGGGAATGCTCCTCCACGCCCAGCGTCGCCTGAGCGAAGCCCAGGACGCCTACCAGCAAGCAATCGAAGAAGAGGAGTCCGCACGGTGGCGCTACCTGCACGGCGTGGTTCTCGCCGAGTCCGGCGCGCTGGCGGCAAGCGTCACGGACTTCCGCCGTGCCGTGGCACTTGCGCCCGACGAAATGCCGGCCTGGTACCGGCTCGGCACGGCACTGCTTCAGGCCGGAGATGCGCCTGCCGCCAAAGCGGCGCTGGAACAGGCGAGACGCCTCGCGCCGGAGTCCGCCTTGGTGCTTGCCGCCCTTGCGGACGTGAGCATCCTGCAGAGCGAGCCTGAAGAGGCACTAGCGCTGCTCCGCGCCGCCTTCCGGCTGGAGCCCGAAGCCGGTCAGCTCGCCTACAAGATCGCCTCGGTGCAACGAAGGCTCGGCAAAGTCGCGGAGGCGCAGGCTTGGCTCGAACGCGACCCCGGCAACCGGCTCGCCCCCACCATCGACGATCCGATCCTCCTGGAAGTGGCGAGCCTAAGCCGCACGCCGCGCTTCTATCGCATGGCTGCCGACTGGGCATTGGCTCGGGGCGATGTCGAGGCCGCCATCGAGGCACTGCAGAGCGCCGTGTCCTTGGCGCCAAGGGACGTTGCTCTGCACGAACACCTCGCTGCCACACTCGCCGAGCATGCGCCGGGCAAGGCTGTGGCGGACGTGGAACGCCTGCTGAAGCTAGCGCCAGAGTCCGCCACCGGTTGGCGTCTGTTGGCGTGGATACTGCGTCTCGCCCCAAACGCGAACGCACGTGCCGCCGAGGCGGCGGCGCGATCCCTGGCACTCGCCGATGTGCCCGGCACTCGCGCCTTGGCGGGAGCCCTTGCCATGCGCGATGGACGCTTCGCCGCAGCCCAAAGCCACTATCGCCATCTCGCCGATGTCCAACCTACGGAGCCCCGTCACCACTACTGGCTTGGGATGTCCCGCCTTGCCACCGGTGACTGCCAAGGCGTCGCAGCACTCGAGCAGGCGCTGCAACTGCAAGGGGACTGGGGCGAAGCGCACTTGGCGCTGGCCCGGGCAGAGGCCGGCTGTGACCAAGCCAGGAACCGAGATACCCTCTCCCGTGCCACTGCCCGTGCCGCCGCCCTCCTCCGTGCCCGCGACGACCCCGACACGCGCTTGACTCTCGCTTTCGTTCTCCTCGCCGCCGGTGACGTCGCGGCGGCGACGGACCTCGCCCGGCGGCAATCACCCCACCCCGACGCGAAGATGCTGCTCGAAGCCATCGACCAGGACACCGTGCCCGAGACGCCCTTCGCACCGGGATCTTCCTGGTGGATGCCGCCCGAGGTCCGCCTCGCTCCTGGAGGCGAGGACATCCTGCCCGCGGTGGCGCCGCAGAAGCGTACGCCGCCCGGAGGCGCACCGTAGCGCGGTGCAGCCAGCGCGGCGGGTCGATGGGCGAGATGTCCAACCACGGGCGGATTCCCTATAGAATGCGCCGCCTTTCCAAAGCCCCACATGGCAGGATCATGGACGGACCGGACTTTGAGAAGTCGGCGCTCATTCCGACGATCGCGCAGGATGCCACCAGCGGCAAGGTGCTGATGCTGGCGTACATGAACGCAGAATCCTATGCCGAGACGCTGCGCACGCGACGCGTGTGCTACTACAGCCGGTCTCGCGACAAGCTGTGGCGCAAGGGCGAGGAAAGCGGCAATGTGCAGCATTTGAAGCACCTCTACTACGACTGCGACGGCGACACGCTGCTCGTAAGGGTGGAGCAGGTGGGTGGCGCGGCCTGTCATGAAGGCTACGAGAGCTGCTTTTTCCGTGAGGTGGACCCGGACACGGCAGCGGCACACATCATCGCCGAGCCGGTGTTCGATCCCGCCGAGGTGTACGGCCGCTCCTGATCGCGCCCGGCGCCGACACATAGTCGAGCCGCCCCGCACATTTCTAAACCCAACCAACGGGTTACATCGCCATGAGCAATCTTCTGAAACTCGGCATTCCGGCAGGAAACCTGCAGGAATCCACTGCGGACCTGTTTCGCCGCGCCGGCTACGTCATCACGTTTTCCTCCCGCTCGTACTTTCCCGAGATCGACGATCCCGAGATCGACTGCATGCTGGTGCGGGCGCAGGAAATGGCGCGCTACGTGGAACAGGGCGTGCTGGACGCGGGCATCACCGGCCACGACTGGGTGGTGGAAACCGGCGCAGACGTCGAGGAACTCGCGGACTTCGTGTTCGCCAAGGTGACGCGTCGCCCCACCCGCTGGGTGCTGTGCGTGCCGAACGACTCGGAGGTGCAGTCGGTGACCGACCTTCAGGGCAAGCGCATCGCCACCGAGGTCATCAACCTGACCAATCGGTATCTCGCCCGCCACGGCGTCACTGCCGACGTGGAGTTTTCCTGGGGCGCCACCGAGGTCAAGCCACCGCGCCTCGCCGACGCCATCGTCGAGGTAACCGAGACCGGCAACTCCCTGCGCGCCAACAACCTGCGCATCGTCGATGAAGTGCTCTCGAGCACGCCTCGCCTGATCGCCAATCGCGACGCGCTCGCCCGGCCCTGGGTTCGCACCAAGCTCGACAACATCGCCCTGATGCTGCGCTCGTGCCTGGCCGCCGAAGGTCGGGTGGGACTGATGATGAACGTGCGCGCCGCGGACCTGGATCAGGTCACGTCCATCCTCCCGGCGATGCGCAACCCCACCATCTCGCACCTCACCGACACCGACTGGCTCGCCCTCAATACGATCATCGACGAGACCACGGTGCGCACCATCGTTCCGGCGCTGAAACAGGCGGGCGCAACGGGCATCATCGAGTACCCGATCAACAAGGTGATCGAATGATCGAGCGCCTCAAGGCCGGCGCAACCGTGCTGTCGCCAGACGGCACGGCGTTCGCGGTCGATGAGGAACTGGCCGCCGCATTCGAGCCGGGCGACCGGCTGGTGGCGACGCGGCAAGCCGGCCTCCTCCGCATTCCCGCCGCAGAAGCGCGCCGGGCCGATGCGGCGGTGACGGCCGCGAGCGACGCATTCGGCGCCATGAACGCAGTGAACGACGACGCCATCGTCGGTTTCTACGCCGAGGCTTCGGCACAGCTTGAAGACGATGCGGTTTGGAACAGCATTGCCGAAATCAACGCCGAGGATGTTCTGCGCGCGCAAGCCCGAGGTCGCTCCACGACGCGGCTTGTGGTGTCGAATGCCATGCGCGGCAAGATGATCGAGGGCCTAAAGGGCTGGGCCGAGATGCCTTCGACGCGCGGTTCGGTGTTGGAGACGATTGCCCACGACGGCTTTCGCGTTGAGCTTGTGGGCGCGGCGTTGGGGCCCGTGGCGTTCGTGTTCGAAGGGCGGCCAAACGTGCTCGCGGACGCCTGCGGGGTGCTGCGGGGGGGCAACACGGTTGTCTTTCGCATCGGCTCGGATGCCTTGCAAACGGCCCAGGCGATCATGCGGCAGGTTGTCCGACCCGCGCTCGCCGAAGCCGGATTGCCGGCCGGCGCCGTGTCCCTGGTGGACAGCGCCGCGCATGCCGCCGGCTGGGCGCTCTTCCTCGATCCGCGATTGGCCTTGGCCGTCGCCCGCGGCTCTGGGGCAGCGGTGGAACTGCTCGGTGCCTTGGCGCGATCTGCGGGAACGCCGGTGAGCCTGCACGGCACGGGTGGGGCCTGGATGGTGGTGTCCGAATCCGCTTCCACCCGGAGCTTGCGCGAGGCCGTGATGCGCTCGCTAGACCGCAAGGTCTGCAACACGCTCAACACCTGTTGTGTGCTGGGTGCGAATCCACAGGAGCATGTCGCCACCGTGCTCGACGCATTGGCCGCCGCGGGGGAGGCGCGCGGGCAATCCTTCCGCCTGCATGTGGCAGATGGCGGGCGGCATCTGGTGCCCGAGCCCATGTTCACGACCCCGGTGCGGGTGATGCGCGCCGAAGGGGAAGTCACGGAAATGCAGGCGGACATGTTGGCGGCAGACGCGCTCGGTCACGAGTGGGAGTGGGAGGAGACGCCGGAAGTCACGCTCACGACAGCCGCCACCCTCGACGAGGCCATTGCCGCATTCAACGCCCAAAGCCCTCGCCTCGTGGGCACCCTGGTGTCCGACGATGCCGATGAGCACGAGCGCTTCTGGCGCACGCTGGACGCCCCCTTCGTCGGCGACGGGCACACGCGTTGGGTGGATGGCCAATACGCGCTCGGCAAGCCGGAACTCGGCCTTTCCAACTGGCAGGGCGGCCGACTCTTTGCACGTGGGGGCGTGCTGACCGGCGACAGCGTCTTCACCGTCCGCACGCGCTACATCACGACCTAGGTAAGCGCCGTAGAACGCAGCTCGCAGGGGATGGGCCTGTCCCGTCCGTACCGAGCTTTCGTCGATGCATTCAACACGGGCGGGGACAAGCCCCGCCCCTACGCGTCCCTTGCCGAGTCCATCAATGCGTGCAGACGGGCCTCGTTGGGGAGGGGCTTGTCCCGTCCCGGCGCGCCCTGACGGGCTAATTGGCAGTTCGCTTGCGCGAACTGTTGTGCTCCGATGAACTCCTCGACGCCTCCCTCGCCGGAAAACCATTTGCACTCGCCGAGCGACTGATGAGGCAGACATTCCGTCCCGCCAACGCAACCTGGCCAAGGAGGCCATTGCCATGCAACGCAAGCCACCTCTGACCCCCGCATTGCTTGCGGCCTTTGTCATCACGGCATCACCCATTGCTTCCGCCAGCATCGAGCGCACATTCGCGGTTTCGCCGGGCGGAAGCCTGATCGTTGATGCCGAGGCATCGGACGTGCGTGTCAGCGGCGGTGCCGACCAAGCGCGCATCGCCGTGGTCCGAGGAAACGACGACGACGCCGACATCCGTGACGACTTCGATGTCGCCTTCCATCAATCGGGCGACCGAGTTCAGTTGACCATCCGCGTGCGCGACCGCAGCTTCTGGCGCCGCATCTGGCACGAACGGCGGCACCTTCGGGTGGATGTTGACCTGCCGCGCGAGTTCGATGTCGACGTGACAACCTCTGGCGGCGATCTCAGAGTCGTGCGCCTGTCGGGCGACATCGACGTCCACACCTCCGGCGGCGACATCCGCTTCCGAGACGTGGACGGCCCCATCCGTGGCCGGACTTCTGGCGGCGACATTCGCCTCGACGGCACCAGTGGCACGGCAGACATCGAAACATCCGGTGGCGACATCGAACTCGGCAGCATCGGCGGCGAAGTCACGGCGCGCACTTCCGGCGGCGACATCTCTGTCAGGCGCGCGAACGCAGCCGTTCAGGTGAAGACCTCGGGCGGCAACATCGTGATCCGCGAGGCAGCCGAGGGAGTGCAGGCAACGACCTCCGGCGGCAGCGTCCGGGCGCACCTCAGCACACTGAGCCGCGACAGCAGCCTCACCACGAGCGGCGGCTCCATCACTTTGCGCGTGCCCGAAGATGCCGCCTTCTCCGTCGATGCGAGGACGGGCGGCGGCAACGTCGCCATCGACGAAGCCTTCGCGCTAACCAGCCGAGGCACGAGTTCCAAGAACCGGGTCACCGGCACAGTCAACGGCGGCGGCCCCGACGTGCGCCTGCGCACCAGCGGCGGCACCATCCGCATCGAACCTCACGAGGGCTAGGGCGGACTGGCGCCTCTGCACCCCCGACACCCCCCTCCGAGAAACGGCGAGGAACGCCGTTTCTCGATTCCCCCGCGAGGGGGGAGTGACAGGAAGGCCCTCGCACCCCAACAACGGTCGTCGCGTGCGCGTTCCTGTCACTCCCCCCTCGCGGGGGAGTCGAGAAAAGCGTCCTCGCTTTTCTCGGAGGGGGGGCCGCCGACCCAAACGCGCGTACGCCACAATCTCCGAACGAAGCCGCTCCTGTCACGCCCCCTTAAGGGGAGAATTGAGGAAACCGGCAGGTTCTCGGGGTTGGGGGTATGCCGACCGGCTCTTGGAGGGACGGGGCCCGCAGCCGCCGGTACGCCGGTAAGCGCGTCAGTCCACGCCAGCGACCACGGGTTCAGTCTCCAGGAGAACGTTGTATTTGCGTTGCACGTCGTCGCGAATGCGTTCGGCAACGTCAAGGACTTCACTGCCTGTGGCGCCCCCTCGGTTCACCAGAACGAGGGGTTGGCGTGGCCAGATGCCGACGGCACCGACCTCCCGGCCCCGCCAGCCGGCGCAATCGATCAGGCGTGCGGCGGAGACTTTCATGCGGCCCTCGTGGGGCCATGCTTGCATGGGCAGCTTGCCACGCAGCGCATCGACCTCGGCTTCGCTGAGGACCGGATTGCGGAAGAAGCTGCCGACGTTGCCGATGCGGCTTGGGTCGGGGAGCTTGCCTGCCCGTATTCGGGTTACCGCGTCCGCCACGGCCGAGGGCGTTGCCTGGCCTTTCAACTCGCCAAGCTCGCGGACGACATCGGGGTAGCCCGCCTCCACCGGCTGGCTGCCAAGGCGCAGCGAAATACCAGCCACCACAAATCGGCCCAGGTCCGTGGACTTGAAGCGGCTGTCGCGATAGGCAAAGGCACAGTCGGACGCTGCCAGATTGCGAAAGCAGCCGGCCTCGCGGTCGTAGGCATCGACGGACTCCAGCACTTCGCTGAGCTCGCGCCCGTAGGCGCCGATGTTTTGGTATGGCGCCGCCCCCACGGAGCCCGGAATCTCGACGAGGTTCTCGAGCCCGCAAATCCCCTCGGCAAGCGTGCGTCGCACCAAGTCGGTCCAAGTCTCCCCCGCCGCCGCTCGCACGCGCCACACGCCGCCCCCGAGCGGCTCGAACGAAATGCCCCGCAGCGCGAGCAGGATGGTGATGCCCGGAAGGCGCCGCCTGAGGACGATGTTCGAGCCGCCGCCGATGAGGGTGACTGGCTGTCCGTTCGCGTCTGCAGCGTCGAGGCGGCGCGCCAAGGCGTCGCGACTGTCCACCTTGACGAGTTCCTCGGCCTTGCAGGGCACGCCGAGGGTGTTGGGTACTCGCGCTCGCTTCAAGTGCATGGGTGCGCCCTGTCCCGCTCCAAGGCAGCCTACGGCTTCTTCGACTCTCCCCCACGGGGGGAGTGACAGGAGGAGGGGCACTTGACGTTGGCGGTGTTGCGGAACGAGAAGCTGATCCGTTCGCCCTTCTCCCGCAGCCGACGCGGCACGCAATGGCGGTAGTCACGCTGGCTGCGCCCCCACATGAGGAAGAGCGAACCGCTCGGCAGCGTCACATCGTGATTGGGGCTTCCCTTTTGCCGCGCCGACATGCGGAACGTGCGTGGCGCGCCGATCGACACCGTGGCCACCACCGGCGCCGGGCCCATGTCCCGCTCGTCATCCGAATGCCAGCCCAGATGGTCGTGCCCGGCGCGATAGAGGTTGACCAGCACGAAGTTGGTGCGCCATTGCGTTGCGGCTGACACCTGTTCCGCCAGGGCACGCACCGCGTCGGGCCACGGTTGTGCTTGCCGCTCGACGCCGCTGTAGCGATATGCCGCGCCCCGCTCGCCGAAGCAGACGGACAGTCGTGGCGCGGCCACCTGGCGCCCGAACATGACAAACCGCTCCTGCTGCCAATCGAAGTCGGCGAGGGCCGTTCTGAGCAAGCCCGCACTTGCGTCCCAGGCGACGAAGTCCGGCACCAGCAGCGTGTCCGGCACGGGGAAATCCGCGCCGGCGCGCACCAGCGTGTCGGGTGGTGCGTAACGGGCCTCCGTCTCCATGGTCGCAACATCCATCCGCTTATCATAGGCCGCAGCGCGTCCTTAGCGGATGCGTCGGCCGTTCGCGTAGCCGAACCGCTTATCCACACTCACATGGAGCGTTGCATGGAACTCAACGATCGCGTGGCCGTCATCACCGGCGGCGCTTCGGGCCTCGGTCGGGCCACCGCCGACACCATCGTCGCCGCCGGCGGCAAGGTCGCGCTTGTCGACCTGAACGAGTCGCTGGTGCAGCAGGCCGCGAGCGAACTCGGCGACAATGCGGCGGCATTCGTCGCCAACGTCACCGATGCCGACTCCGTGCAAGCCGCCATCGACGGCGTCATGGAACGCTTCGGCGCCATCCACATCAACGTCAACTGTGCTGGCATCGGCGCTGCGGCCCGCACCGTGGGACGCGACGGCCCGCTGGACCTCAAAGCCTTCAGCTTCGTCATCCAAGTCAACCTCATCGGTACCTTCAACAGCCTGCGCCTGTGCGCGTTTCACATGGGGCGCAACGAGCCGCTGAATGAAGACGGCGAACGCGGCGTCATCATCAACACCGCCTCCGTCGCCGCCTACGACGGTCAGATCGGCCAAGCCGCATACAGCGCCAGCAAGGGCGGCGTCGTCGGCATGACGCTGCCCATCGCCCGCGACCTCGCCCGCTCCGGCATCCGTGTCTGCACGATCGCGCCTGGCCTGTTCGAGACGCCGATGATGATGGGCATGCCAGACCGGGTGCGCGGCCCCCTGATTGACATGGTGCAGTTCCCTGACCGCTTGGGCGAGCCGGTCGAATACGCCTTGCTCGCTCGGCAGATCGTCGAGAACCCCTACCTCAACGGCGAGACGATCCGCTTGGACGGCGGCATCCGGATGCAGCCGCGATAGGATACGTTCCATCTCGGTGGGGATAGGCCGCGCCGTCCAACCCAAAGAGCGCGCTTGCGTCCGCCGTCAGGCAAGCATCGCGCGGACGCGCGCGGCGTCGGCCTCGGTGTCGACGCCGCCCGGGACGGGGGCGACGGCGTTTGCGACCACGATGCCGATGTCGTTGTCGAGCAGGCGGAGCTGCTCCAGGGCTTCGATTTGTTCGATGCGGCTTTGCGGCAGGCTGACAAAGCGCCGCAGGGTGCCGACGCGGTAGGCGTAGATGCCGATGTGGCGCTTCCAGTCGCCGGCCAGGGCTGTTGGCGGGCCATCGACGAATGCATCGCGGTGCCAAGGCATGGGCGCACGGGAGAAGTAGATGGCCCGGCCGCTTTGGCTCGCCACCACCTTGACGATGTTGGGGTCGAAGACATCGGCCACCGTCTCGATGGGTTCCGACAGCGTGGCAGCGCCGGCGTCCGGTGCCGAGGCCAAAAGGCGCGCCACTTGATCGATCACCGCGGGCGGGATCAGCGGCTCGTCTCCCTGCACATTGACCACGATGTCCTCATCGCGCCAGCCACGGCGCTCGGCCACTTCCATCACCCGATCCGATCCCGACGGATGCTCCGGTCGGGTCATCTCCACATCACCCCTTGCCGCGACAACTGCATCCACCACCCGCTTATCGTCCGTCGCCACCACCACCGCAGCCGCGCCTGATTCGAGCGCCCGCTGCATCACCCGCACCACCATCGGCAGGCCGCCGATTTCCACCAAGGGCTTGCCGGGCAGCCGCGTGGACGCATAGCGGGCAGGGATTACGACCCGGTAGCTCATGCTATTCTGCATCAAGTCACGCATCGCCTGCGCGGCTTGCGGAGCGCTCCTCTTCTTCCATTCATGCGGTTAGCTCAACCTTGGCGGCTGCCGGCTCCGCCACGTCGATGCCAGCCCGGCGCAGCACTTTGGCGAGCCTGTCGTCCACCGGCTCGGCGAATTGCATGGCGATTTCGAGGTACCAGACGTCCTTCAGCAGCGAGCCCCCAGCCCCATTCAGTTGCCGGAGCTTGCCGGCATCCTTCTCCGTCACCACCACCACCATCTCCGACTCTGTCGCGAGGTCTCGAGCCTTGAAGCGATGATGATCCGGGAATGTCCGCATGGTGGGCGCAAGTCCGAGTCCGCGCAGCGTCTCGTGGAAGCGATCCGGATTGCCGATGCCTGCCACCGCGAGCACGGGCTTGAGCTCCCTCGCTACCCACTGCTCCGGCGCCACGCGTTCGCCGCTGCCGAGGTTCACGAAGGCCGTGGGTACGGCCACCATCACCGATTCATCCGCCACCAGCCCGGAAGCGACGCCGTTCGCCACCACCCAATCGCATTCCGTCAGCCGCGATGGCGGCTCGCGCAAGGGCCCCGCCGGCAGGCACAGGCCGTTGCCGACGCCACGAGCCCCGTCCACAACGGCGATCTCGACTGTGCGCGCCAGCGCATAGTGCTGCAAGCCATCGTCGGCAATCACCACGTCCACCGCTTGCCGCTGCAACAACGCCTGCACGGCCCGCACTCGGTCGGGATCCACAACTACGGGGCACTCGGCGCGCCGAGCGATCAGGCCCGCCTCGTCGCCGCACTGTGACGCCGGCGTGTCGGCATCGACGAGCAAGGGATAGGAAGCCTTGCCGCCATACCCCCGGGAAACCACACCCACGGACATGCCCCGCTCTTTGAGCCAGCGGGCGAGCCAAATCACGAGCGGCGTCTTGCCGGTGCCACCGGCGGCAATGTTGCCCACAACCACAACCGGCGCCGGCGCCCGCCAGCCTGGCTTGCGCCCGGAGAGGAACCGCTGCCGACGCCGCATGGCGTGGCGTCGGAAGGCCGCCCCGAAGGGGGCCAGCAAACGAACCCAGCGCTGGTCGCCATACCAGGCTTCCACCAGGCCCCCGAGCCGTCCCGCCGGCTGGGGAGGCGCGGAATCGCCCTGCGCCACCGATTTGGGCCGGACAGCTTCCCCCTCGCCGCCGAACTGCGACCGATACAGCCCCGCGTATGCGCCGCTCGCCTGCAGCAAGTCCTCGTGGCGCCCGGATTCGACGATGCGCCCATCCACCACCACCATGATCACGTCGGCGCGTTCGATGGTGGACAGGCGATGGGCGATGACCAGGGTCGTGCGCCCTTCCATCACCTCGTCGAGGGCGGCTTGAATCTCCCGTTCCACGTGCGCATCGAGCGAAGAGGTGGCCTCGTCCAGAATCAAGAGCGGCGCGTCCTTGAGCAAGGCGCGGGCGATGGCCACCCGCTGGCGCTCGCCGCCGGAAAGCCGCGCCCCATCGTCGCCCACCGGCGTGTCCCAACCTTGCGGCAGCGCATCCACGAATTCCTCCGCATGGGCGCGCCGAACCACGGCACGGATTTGCGCGTCCGAAGCCGCCGCTAGGCGACCGTATGCAATGTTGTTGCGCAGCGTGTCGTTGAAGAGCGTCACGTTCTGGCTCACCAGACCAATCTGTTCGCGCAGGCACGCTAGGCGATAGTCGGCGAGCGCCACGCCGTCGAGCAGGATGCGGCCGGCTGTGGGTTCGTGGAAACGGGCGATCAGGCTCGCAAGAGTGCTCTTGCCGCCACCGGAAGGGCCCACCAGAGCCACGGTCTGCCCTGGCGCCACGTCGAAGCTGATGTCGGTGAGGGCATTGCCGAGATCTTCCCGATAGGCAAACGAAACTCCTTCGAAGCGCAAGGCCCCTTCCACGCGCCGGACTTCCAGGGTGCCGTCGTCCGTCTCCTGCGGCTGGTCGAGTTGGGCGAAGATGTCCTCGGCCGCCGCCAACCCCCGCTGCAAGCGCGAGTTGACGTCCGACAGCCGCTTGATGGGATTGGCGAGCATCCCCGCGAGGCCGAGATACGTCACGAGTTCACCTGTGGTCATCTGTCCGGCCACTTCCGGCTGGAACAGGAGCGCCACCAGCCCCGCCAGCGCCAGCGCCGCGATCACCTGAATGAGCTGTGTGCTGGCCGCCTTGGTGGCAGTCATCTTCAGGTTCTGGCGACGGTTGGTTTCGCTCGCGGCGACAAAGCGTCGCCGTTCGTACTCCTCGCCGCCGAAGACGCGCATCTCGCGGTAGCCCGACACGGCCTCCGAGGTCACCTGCGTGACATCGCCCATGGACTCCTGAATGCGCTCGCTGATGCGCCGGAAGCGGCGCGAGGCGAAGCGGACGATGAGCGCCACAACCGGCGAGATGAGCAGGAAAATGAGGGTGAGGCGCCAGTTGAGGAAGACCATCCCGGCCAGGAAGACGACCACCTTGAGGCCGTCCTGCACGAGAATCTTGAGGGCGTCGGTGGTGGTGTCGCGCAGCTGCGCCGAGTTGTAGGTGAGGCGGGAGACGACGTGGCCTCGCTCGGTGCCGTCGAACCACTTGCTCGGCATCACGAGCAGCCGCTCGAACAGGCGGCAGCGGATGACGTGGATCGCGCGGAAGGAGATGCGCGAGAGCAGGTACTCCCCGGCCACCGAGCCGATGGCGCGCACGACGGCGAGGAAAAGCATGAGGCCCGGCAGCAGCCAGAGGAGGTCCCCAGCACTCCTGCCCCAGCGTTCGGCCAGCCCCATGAGTGCTCCGGCAAGTCCCCCTACCTCGGCCCCGGCCGGCTGGAACGCGTCCACGACGAGGCCAAAGACGGCGGCGAAGCCGCCTTCCCCGGCCGCCGCAAGCAGAAAGCCGAGCACGGCAAGGGCGAAGTAGCGCTTCTGATCTGCAACGTGGCCGAGAAGCCGACGGTATATGCGCCAGTCGCTGCCGGCAGCCGGCAGGGCCGCGGGTACGGTCCCGGCTTCCGGAGCGGCCTCGCTTCGCCCTTCGCTCACGGCGCGAGGGAACTCATGCCGCGGCGACGGCATCGCGTCGGCGCAGGGCATAGCAGTGGTTGGTGGCTGCGACGAAGCCATCGAGGGTGCCGCAGTCGAAGCGGCGGCCCTTGAACTTGAGCGCCACCACCCGCCCATCTTGCGCTTGCTCACGCAGCGCGTCGGTGATTTGGATCTCGCCGCCGGCACCCGGTGACGTGGCTTCGATCAGGCCGAAGATGTCGGGGGTGAAGATGTAGCGACCGACGATGCCCAAGGTGCTCGGTGCGTCGTCCGGCGCCGGCTTCTCCACCATATCGGTGACCCGAAGGGTGTCTTTGTCGATCTCTGTGCCAGCCACGATGCCGTAGCGCGACGTGGCCTCGCGCGGCACGTCTTCGACGGCCACTACGCTGCATCCGTGCCGCTCGAACACCGGCGTCATCTGCTCCAAAACTCCGTCCGGTTCGTGCAGACACAGATCGTCCGGTAGCACGGCCGCAAATGGCGCCTCGCCGATCAGCGGCTGTCCGCACAGAATCGCGTGCCCAAGCCCGAGCATCTGCCGCTGTCGCAACCAGGAGAAACGGCAGCTGTCGAGCAGCGCTCGGATGCCCTCCAAGCGTCCTTCAGCCGCCGAACCCAGGACCCGGCGTTCCACGTCCGGCACATCGTCAAAGTGATCCTCCATCGCGCCCTTGCCGCGCGCCGTGACGAACGCCATGTGCCGGATGCCAGCCGCCGCCGCCTCCTCCACGCCATACTGGATGAGGGGCTTGTCGAGAATGGGCAGCATCTCCTTCGGCACCGCCCGCGTCGCCGGCAAGAACCGCGTGCCGTAGCCGGCCACCGGAAACAGGCATTTGGCAATCATGGCGGCAGTGGCCACGCCGGCGCCCACGGGGCGTCGAGGCGATTATAGGCGGCAGTGCACGCGGCATAACGTCCTCTCACGCTTCGCGAACTGACCGCAGAGCGCAAGCAACCGGCCCTCAATCCCTCTGCAGGAGCACCACCGACTCTACGTGGGGACGCAGTTCCTCCCACTCGAACCGCACGGGTTTCATCTTGCGCTGGCTCGTCAGGAGCTCAGCCTGGTCGTCGGCATGGCGGGACTCGGGGTCGTCGCTGATACCGGGGTTCTGCAGCGAGTGGGAGCGGATTCCTCCGGGGGAGTAGAAATCGAGGCGCATGATCCGGGAGCCGACAAACGCGACCCATTTCTCGAAACTGCGTGGCCTGTACGAGACGGCGAACAAGGTGGTCGGGCAAAAATACACCGGCCCCATGTCGCAGTCCCGCCATTGGTCCTTGACATGGAGTGCCCCGCCCGGGGCGATGCGTCCGCCGGACATGGGCCAGTCGCGCCCTTCCCGGCCGCCGACGCGGAACTCGTCGCCATACCGGCGGTCGAGGCCGTGGGGCATCGTGGCCATCCGCGCCGCGGCGTCCTCGAGACCGGCAACCATGGCGCGCATGACGCCGCCGTCGGGCGGCATTCCCCGCTCGATCACGTCGCGCAGCATGTAGCGGTCGAAGCCGGCGAGCGAGGTGCGCAGGCTTTCGCGCCAGTACAGATACTTCAGCGCCGCCGTGGACTCGGCGTCGAGGTGGCCGTCGAAGCTCAAGAGATCGTCCGCAAAGTGCCGCACGTCGGGGGAAAGACCCGCGTCCTTGAGGCCCGCGCGGAGTGGGGTGATGAATCGCTCCCAGCCCAAGCTCAGCGTGTCGAAGGCGAGTGCAAAGGCATCGGCTTCGGTCATTTGCTCCGTCTCTGACAACACGTCAATGGCGCGCTGGCCGCGGCTGTTCGGCCCCGTGGTATAGCCCGCGGTAAGCAGGTAAGTCGGCTTTCCGTGCGTCTGCGGCGGCGGCCTCGTGTCCATGAAGGCGGGGGCAACGTTGTTGTTCTGCAGGTAGCCGGTCGCCGGGGACCGGATGACGAGGAGATCCTCGACCTCGTGGATGCCCTGCCAAGCAGTGGCGCTGCTGTTGCCGTCCACCGGCCGCAGCCAGTCGATGTCGGGGTCCGGGCGAACAGGGGTCATGCCGGCGCGAACGTAGAGGATGTCGCCGTTGCGGTCGGCCGCGAGCAAGTTCTGCGGGAACATCCAGCCGGTGCGCTGGGCGTCGAAAAACTCGTTGACGCTGGTTGCCATGTTCATGGCCCGAGCGACGTTGGCGAGCCCTTCAAGGTTGGCGTAGTACGGCGTGCTGACGACCCAAGCTCGGTCACCGTCGCGCGCCACGACCGGCGACGGCACCTCGTTGTGGTCCGTGTACTCAGCCGTCACGGTCAACGGCTCGCGGTCCTTTACGGCAATGGTGATGGTCCTTTGGACGAAAGCCCTCTCAACGCCGTCAAAAAGATACTTGCCCGGATCGCCCTCAACCGTCGCAATCTCGTAGCAGTCGGCGACGTCCGGCGACCCGGTCGTCAGGCCCCAACCTACATGGCGGTTCCTGCCAAGGAACAGCGCCGGACCCAGCGCATATCCGGTGGCGTGGAACTCGCCCGCGTGCATGACGTACTCGTAGGTGAAGCGCCCGTCCATGCCACCGTGCGGGTCGGTCAGGAGGATCGCGCCGCCGGTCGTCGTACGGCTCGGCATCACCGCCCACTGGTTGGATTGCGTGCCGGGCATCGAGGCGGTGAGCTCGGCCGCCGTTCGCACCTGCACGCCGCCCCGCCGGCAATCGTTGACTCCGATGCCGGCGCTGTAGTCACTCCAGAGCAGCCCCAGTGGCGCCGCGATCAGGTCCGCAATCCCGATGTCCGCAGGTGCCCATTGGGGTACGCGATTGGGGTGGTCCGCGAGGTAGGCGTTGATCCCGTCGACGAAGCCGGCGTAGTTTCGGCGCACCTGCGGGTGGAGCCCATCGACCGCCGCCTCGGCGTGGGAACGGAGATTCCAGAGCCTCGCCTGGTAATCCACTTCCACCGTCTGCTCGACGGAGAGCGGCCCCATGATGTGCCACGGCAGCGCGCCTGGCTCGATGTGCTGCGCGACGGTGCCGCGCGCGGCATGGATCGACAGCAGGAACCGCTCGAGTTGGTCGCTCGCGAGGGCATAGGCAAGGCCGAAGTAACCGTTCTCTTCGACTTCGGCATAGACGTGCGGGACCCCCCATCCATCCCGATAGATGGCCACCTCGCCGGCCCCCGGATACGGATCCGCCGGCTCAAGAGTCTCGTCCGCGGTCGCAACGACGCCCGCGATGCAGCCCAAGGCTGCCAAT
The DNA here is from genome assembly GCA_028824555.1 of Gammaproteobacteria bacterium. Lineage (GTDB taxonomy): Bacteria > Pseudomonadota > Gammaproteobacteria > Pseudomonadales > Azotimanducaceae > VXYL01. Next base: position 41,811 of record JAPPDJ010000166.1, read on the forward strand.
AGGCCCCAGTTGAGGCTGGTCGGGAGCATGGCGAGACCCAACTGCGTCGTTTCGTCCCGGTGACCCTACCAGAACCCCGGCAAGGGAAGCGCCGCCGCGACCTCGGCGCGGCCCACGCGATCGCAGGACGCGCACTCGGCGCGGGCGGGGTCGCTATGGCACCTGCCCCTCGCCGGTGCTCTCGCGCCCTTCTCGCAGCATCGCCCGCAAATGACCGCACACCAGGCCACCGATTCGGGCCTGCGCGGCAGGGCCTGGGGCTCGGCGAATGGCACGCGAAAGACGCCATGCGGCTTCGCGGTGCTCGGCCTCGGGAGAGCGCGGGCTGCGGCGGGGCATTGCGCGCTTCCCCTGCCGCGATGTGCGCGCGTGCGCCGCTGCAGCGGCCATGGGCGGGAACAGGGGCAATTCACGCGCGTTGCGCGCCGTGGCAATGCCAATCGCCCTGTCGTTGTCGTGATTCCTCGCGCGGTCTGCCTGTCTCATCCCTCTGGTCCCGTTGCTCAAGGCCCTCCCGCTCAATGCATGCAGCCTACCAAATGCTGTACGTTTTTACAATCATGGGTTTTAAGTCATGACCGTGCGCCCACGCGCCCGCGCGCCCTGGCGGGCGCGTTGGCAGTTCGCTGCGCGAACTGCTGGCTTCGATTGGGCAAGCATGTGCCGAGAGCACCGGGCACTCACTTCAACTCGCTGCGTGGAACTGCATGGTGCCGTCACGCCAGGTCACCGCGATGGTTTGGCCCGGGCCGAAGCGGCCCTCCAACAAGGCGGTGGAGAGCGGGTTCTCTAAGCTGCGTTGGATGGCGCGCTTCATGGGCCTCGCGCCGTAGATGGGGTCGTAGCCTTGCTCGACCAGCGCGTCGGTGGCTTGCTGATCCATCAAAAGCCCGAGGTCCTGGTCGGCCAGGCGCTCGCGCAGGCGGGCGAGCTGGATGTCCGCAATCGCCGCCATGTCTTCCCGCTTGAGCGCGTGGAACACCACTACGTCGTCGATGCGGTTGATGAATTCCGGCCGAAAGCGCTCGCCCACCACCGCCAGCACGGCGTCCTTGATGGCGTCGTCATGCCCTTCGGCGGCAAGCGTCTGGATGGCATCGGAGCCGAGGTTCGAGGTCATCACCAGCACGGCGTTGCGGAAGTCCACCGTGCGGCCATGGCCGTCGGTGAGGCGACCATCCTCAAGCACTTGCAGCAGGAGGTTGAATACGTCCGCGTGCGCCTTCTCGATTTCGTCAAGCAGAATCAACGCATAGGGGCGACGGCGCACTTTCTCGGTGAGTTGGCCGCCCTCCTCGTAGCCGACGTAGCCAGGCGGTGCGCCGATCAGCCGGGCGACGGCATGGCGTTCCATGTATTCGGACATGTCGATGCGGATCATCGCGTCCTCGCTGTCGAAGAGAGCCGCCGCGAGCGCCCGGCAAAGCTCGGTCTTGCCGACGCCGGTAGGGCCCAGAAACAGGAAGCTGCCGTTCGGCCGGTTTGGATCGGCAAGCCCCGCACGCGCCCGCCGCACCGCCTCCGCCACCACCTGCACGGCATCGTCCTGGCCAACGACCCGCTTGTGCAGTTCGTCCTCGAGCGCCAGCAGCCGGTCGCGCTCGCCTTCGAGCATCTTCGCCACCGGCACGCCGGTCCAATGCGAGACCACCTCGGCGATTTCCTCGTCGGTGACGGAGCTGCGCAGCAGGTGGCGTCCCTTCTCGGCAACCTCGCCGGCTTCCTCGAGCGACTTCTCGAGCGCCGGGATGCGACCGTACTGCAGCTCCGACATCTTGGCGAAGTCGCTGGCCCTTCGCGCCGCCTCAAACTCCAGTCTCGCCGCGTCAAGCGACTCCTTCACCTGCTGTGCGCCGTTGACGCTCGCCTTCTCCGCCGTCCACACCTCTTCGAGGTCCGCATATTCGCGTTCGAGTTCCCCGATGGTGCCTTCAAGCGCCTCCCGGCGAGCCTTGGTGGCATCGTCGGTCTCGTCCTTGAGTGCGGTGAGTTCAATCTTGTGCTGAATCAGGCGTCGCTCCAGCCGGTCCATGCTCTCGGGCTTCGAGTCCATCTCCATGCGAATGCGACTCGCCGCTTCGTCCACGAGGTCGATGGCCTTGTCCGGCAACTGCCGATCGGTGATGTAGCGATGCGAGAGTCTTGCCGCAGCGACGATTGCCGGATCGGTGATGTCCACCGCATGGTGCAGTTCATAGCGCTCCTTGAGGCCACGCAGGATGGCCACCGTGTCCTCCACGTCCGGCTCGTCCACCTGCACTTTCTGAAAGCGGCGCTCCAGGGCCGCGTCCTTCTCGATGTGCAGGCGGTACTCGTCCAGCGTAGTGGCGCCGACACAGTGCAGTTCACCCCGAGCGAGGGCGGGCTTGAGCATGTTGCCGGCGTCCATCGAACCCTCGGCCTTGCCAGCGCCCACCACTGTGTGCAGTTCGTCGATGAAGAGGATCACGCTGCCTTCCTGCTTGCCGAGCTCGTTCAGCACGGCCTTCAGGCGTTCCTCGAACTCGCCCCGGAACTTGGCGCCAGCAATCAGCGCACCCATGTCGAGGGCGAGGATGCGCTTGCTCTTCAACCCTTCCGGCACCTCGCCGTTCAGGATGCGCTGGGCCAGGCCCTCGACGATGGCCGTCTTGCCGACGCCAGGCTCGCCGATGAGCACGGGGTTGTTCTTGGTGCGCCTTTGCAGCACCTGGATGGTGCGGCGGATTTCGTCGTCCCGACCGATCACCGGGTCGAGCCTGCCGGCTTCGGCGCGCTCGGTGAGGTCCACGGTATAGCGCTCGAGGGCTTCGCGATTCTCCTCGGCATTGGCGTCGGCGACCGTCTCGCCACCTCGTGCCTGCCCCAATGCCCGCTCAAAGGCAGCGGCATCGAAGCCGGCTTCGTCGAGCAGGCGAGCGGCCTTGCCTCCCGCCTGCGCCAGCGCCAGCACCGCAACCTCAGACGAGACGAAGTCGTCCTTGCGCCGCACCGCCTCGCGCTCGGCCAGGTTCAGCGCCCGCCCCAAGTCCGGCGTCAGGTTGACCTCGCCCGTAGGGCGCCCGATGCGTGGCAACTGGCCCACCTCCTCATCCACCCGCGCCCGCAACTCACCGGTTCGCACGCCCGCCGCCGCCAACAGCGGATTGACCCCTCCGTCCTCAAGCAGCGCCGACAACAGGTGCAGCGGATCCACCGCAGGGTGGTCGTGCGTGACGGCCAGGGACTGCGCCTCTGCCAAGGCCTTCTGCATCCGGGCGGTGAGCTTGTCGATCTGCATGTTCAAACTCCCTAAAAGCGACTCATGCACTCTGCCTACATGCGGCCCCAAGCCCCGCAATTCAACGCCGCGGCGGGCGCGCCCTGCGGGCGCGATGGCAGTTCGCTCGCGCGAACTGCATCTCTGGCGCGCCCTGAGTGGCGCGCCGAACGTTGACGGGTGGCGGGACGGGGCCTCATGGACCACATGACCCCGTAGCCGCCACACGCCAATAGGGACCGCCCCTGCAGCGCGTCCGCCGCACGACGCTCGGCTCTGCGCTGGACCATTGCACGGCGCCAGAGTGCGCGGTGTTGACGATGGTTGCACCGGCCTCGCGCAGGCGCTCCATCACGTCGGCATGTGGATGGCCGAAGCGGTTGTCGAACCCCGCGCTCACCACCGCGACACGTGGACTGGCGGCGGCGAGGAAGGTCTCGGAGGTGCTGGTGGTGCTGCCGTGATGGGCCACCAGCAGGAAGTCGAGCGGCGGCACTTGCAGCACCCGTTCGACACGGCGCTCGATGTCCCCCGGCAGCAGCGCGTGCGCGCCGCGAGTCTCGATGAGGAGGACACAGGACACATCGTTGGACTTCATTGCGCCGTGCCCGTGCGCATGTGCTGTCCGTCCATCGGCGAGCCCCAATGCTGGTGGATGCAGCACCGAGAACGTCACCTCGTCCCATTGCCACTTGAGCCCAGCGCGGCACGGCGCCGCAGCGACGTGCGGCACCGGTTCGCCGGCAAGCACCGTCCCCACCGGCACCGCTCTGAGCACGCTCACCACGCCGCCGGCGTGATCGGTGTCGCCGTGGCTCGCAACCAGGATGTCGAGTTCCGCCACCCCCATGTGATTGAGCGCCGGAACCACCACCGAGGCGCCGGCGTCGCGCCCGGTCAGATAGCTCGGTCCGGCGTCATACAAAAGGGCTCGCGTGTGCGTCTGCACCAGCACCGCCGTGCCTTGTCCCACATCGAACGCAGTGATCCTCGCCTCGCCAAACGGCACCGGCGCCACGCCGGGAACGAACAGCACCAAGGCGAGCCCGGCGGCTGCCCCCGCCGCCGTCGTACGCGACACCGGCAGGAGCCACAGCGCGGCAAGACAACCCGCCAGCACCATGTGCCAGCCCTCAACGGGCGTCGCCTTCGGCGCGACCCGATCCACGCTCGCGAGCAGTCGTTCCATGGCATGGATGCCGAAATCGGCACCGACTAGGAGCCAGCCATTCGGATCGGCCCAAGGCAGGAATGCGCCCGCCAGGGCAAGCGGCGTCACCGCGAAGGTCACGAGCGGCACCACGACGAAGTTCACCACCGGACTATACGGATGAATGTGACCGATCAACACCGCAGTCACCGGCGCCAGCGCCACCGCCACCACCGCCTGCACCCGCACCAGGGAGCCGACCCAGGACTCGCCAAGCCCGCCACGCCGCCAACCGGGGTCGCCAAACTCGGCGACGAGCTGACGCGGCGCGAAGAACGCCAGCAACGCACCCACCGCCCCAAACGAGAGCCAAAACCCCGCGTCCAGCGGTGCCATCGGATCCAGCGCCAGCACCGCCGCCATCGCCAGTGCATACACGCGCATGGGTCGTGCCGCGCGCCCCGCCAGCATTCCCGACAACGCCGCCGCCGTCATGACGAAGGCGCGCACCAGCGACAGTCCCGCCCCACCCAACACCACGTAGCCACCGGACAGCGCGAGCGCCCCCAATGCCCCCAGCACAACCGCCGGCCCGCCCAGCAGGAAGGCAATCGCCCGACCCAAGAGGAACCCCAACCCCGCGACGAGCCCCACGTGCAGCCCTGAAATGACGAGCAGGTGCATCGTCCCAGTGCGGCGATAGCGATCCTTCGCTCCCGGGCCAAGCGCGGCGCCATCGCCGACGGTCAGTGCCCGGATGACGTCGGTGTGCGCGAGCCCCAAGCCCTCGATGCGTTCGCGGATGCCGTCCCGCAGCCGATCAACGCGTCCCCATCCCGTCGCCTCGACTTCGAGCAGTTCTCCTTCGAGCACGTAGCCGGTCGCGACGATGCCGGCGCGCCGATGCCACTGTTCGGCATCGAAGACGCCACTGTTGACGCTGCCGTGCGGTGCGCGGAGGCGAACGACCAAACGCCAGCGCTGACCCGGCGCCACGCGCTCCACGCCCTGCCAGACGAGCCGCACCCTGACGCCTCGGCAGCGTTCGGCAAGGGGGGGCCGGGTGCGTAGCGCCGCCGCCGCTGGTGCGTCCTCGATTACGAATGCAAAGCGCCAGAGCGAGTCTTGCTCGAACGGCAGGTCAATGACGCGTCCGGTGATCTCGCCGGTGCCGACGCAAGCTGTGCCCGCGACGGGACTGGTGGCATCGATGTGCAGGCCGCCGTGCCCTAGGCCTGTCAGCAACGCGACGAGCACGGGTACTTTCCCGCACACGGGACGCCGCGCCGAAGCGTCAGCGCGCGCGCCAACCCATGCCGCCGGCGCCAAGACGCCGGCAGCGCCGAACAGCGCCCACCAAAACGGGTGCACGGTCGGCAGCCAATGCACGACAATGACGCCCGCGCAAAAGGCAAGCGCGACTTCGCGGACATCCGGCACCAACACAGGAACGAACAAACCACCCGCTATGGCCTCCGTTTATGCCACCTGACTGGCTCTTGCGATACCTCCCAACTCGCCATTCGATCCGTAGGCAAAGGCTGCTCGGACCTGTGCGACATCGGCTAGCGGACCCAGAGCTGTGGCACCTGCACCGCCGCAGCGTCGGCGGAGCGTTCTTCATTGGCCTGTTCTCCGCCTTCGTGCCAGTGCCGGGACAGACGCTGATCGCTGCGGTGCTGGCGATCACGTTCCGCTGCAACTTGCCGATGGCCGTGGGGCTCGTCTGGGTCACCAATCCGCTCACTGCCGGGCCGATGTTCTTCTTCGCCTACAAGCTCGGCGCCTGGCTGCTCGACATGCCGGCCTCGGCTGGCGACACCGACCTTTCCTGGCAGTGGCTGGTGTCGACTCTTCGTACCAACTGGCAGCCGTTCCTACTCGGCTGCCTGGTCTGCGCCTGGGTGAGCGGACTCACCGGAATGGTGGTCTCCCGGCTGCTGTGGCGCATGCATGTGGTTCGCCGCTGGAAGGAGCGCAGGCAAAGGCGGCGTCAGAGAAGCTCGAAGTAAACATCCGTGACGAGGCGGCTCGGCTCGTCGTGCCAGTCGCCGTAAACCTCCCAGCACAGCGGACCCGTCGCCAACGACCGCTGGCTGCACCATTTCCGCAGCGCTGCGTTGGCACGAGGCAACCCGGAATACTCCCCGTGGTGTCGGGTGTGGGCGGCCCGCAAGGCCGGTAGTTCGACGCAGCGCACCAAGTCCGCGTCCTCGAACGGCACCGACACGGGCACGCCCACCTGCAACATCAGGCCATCCGAATGCGGCCGGTACAGCGCGTGGTTGTGGCCTCCGTGCTGCCGGCCGCTCTCCCGCAGCCATCCATACACGACATCGAACAGCCCCGTGATGCGCTGCGGAATCTCTTCCATCCGCACCACGGCACTGGCGGTCGCCAAGGTAGTCGCCGGGGTATCCACGATGTCGAATTCGTACGGCATGTCCTCTCTCCGGTGTTTGCGACGAGCTAGGCTTCTGGAGGGAAGGCATCCTGCCTTCCCCAGCGCGTCAGCGCGCTATGGAGAACGGCCCGTCGAGGCTTCCACCTGAGCTCGTCCTGAGTCCCCGCGCTTTGACACTAACCCATGCCCTCCCTATAGTCCGCGCGCCATGCGTGATGGACCTTGGCTGGACATCCTTTCCCTCGCTCGGCGCGAGGGGAGGTGGTCGGGCCGGGTGCCGCTCTCGGCGTTGCCTCGGTTGCGCGCGTTGGTTGCCAGCGAAGGCGGTGCTAGCGAGGTGCAGGTCGAGCTAGGCTTTCGCATCGACGCCAGTGGCCGGCTGCAGGTGGCCGGGGAGGCCGTTGCCTCGGCGATGGTGGCATGTTCGCGCTGCATGGAGGATGTGCCGGTGCGTGTGCAAGCCTCGGTGGATGCGCGAGTCGTTCGAAGCGAGGCGGAGGCGAGTGAACTGATCGCCGAGTGCGATGTCATCGTGGCACCATCGCGCGACATGGAAGTCGCCCACCTAATCGAGGACGACCTCTTGCTCGGCCTGCCGGAGACCGGATGCGGCGACAGCGACTCGTGCCCAAACTTGCCGCCGACGGAGTATCCGGTTGCGGATGACGACGCATCGCCAGGCCGCGCCAACCCCTTCGACGCCTTAGCGGCGTTGAAGACTGGCACGGACGTGGAATAGGTTCGGCGCGCCCTCGGCGGCCGACGATAGAACTCGCGGCTGGCCTCGAATCGGCCAGCGCAGCACAAGGAGAAACGACATGGCGGTGCAGCAGAATCGGGTAACGCGGTCGAAGCGCGACAAGCGTCGATCGCACCATGCCTTGGCGAAGCCCACTCTTTCCATCGATCCCGAGACCGGCGAAACCCATCGTCGCCACCACATCACCGCCGACGGCTTCTATCGTGGTCGCCGCGTCGTGGAAACCGGCGAGTAAGGACAGTCGCAAACTCGCGCGCCCATCCGGAGAATCCGCCGACTCGAGTTCCTAGCCGACGAGCGACCTTGCGCATCGCCATCGACACTCTCGGTGCCGATGCCGGTGCTGGCGTGCTGATCGATGGTGCCCTCGATGCGGTGGCTGCTCGGCCAGACATCGCCCTCAACCTGATAGGTGAGCCAGAGTCGATTCACCAGGCCCTCGGCGGTCGTTCCGACAACTACAGCCGCCACACCGTCACCCCCTCTCCCCGCCGCCTCGACCTCACCGACTCGCTGCGCCTTACGCTGCGCGGCGCGCTCGCTTCCTCCATGCGCACCGCCGTCGAGAGCGTCGCCGACCGCAGTTGCGACGCACTCGTAAGCGCCGGCAGCACCGGCGCGCTGATGGCTCTCTCCCGACACCTTGTCGGCAGGGCCCAGGGTGTGGACCGACCGGCCATCGTCAAGCGCCTGCCCACAGCTTCAGGCCGGCCGGTGTGGCTACTCGACCTCGGTGCCAACCTCAAGGCCGGACCGGAGCAACTGCATCAGTTCGCCCACATGGGGGCTGCCTTGGCCGAGTCCGTTGCCAATGTGGCGACGCCGCGTGTCGCGATGCTGAACATCGGTTCCGAGTTCCACAAAGGGCCAGCGAACATCCGCGCGGCGGCACGGTTGCTTGCCAAAGACGACGCCATTCGCGACGTCGGCTACGTCGAGGCACACGATCTGTTCACAGGCGCCGCCGACGTGATCGTCGCCGAGGGCTTCGCCGGCAACGTCGCGCTCAAGGCTTCCGAAGGCGCCGCGCAGATGGCGGCGCATGTGCTGCGGGAGGAACTGCGCCGCCGGAGACCCCGAGTGAGCGCCGCAACCCACGACCCCGACGAGCAGGTCCGCGCCGGTCTCAGCCGTGTCTTCAACGCATACAATCCGCAGCTTTACAACGGCGCGAGTCTGATGGGCCTTTCTCGCGTCATCGTCAAGAGCCACGGCGGCACCGACCGCGAGGGCTTTGCGCAAGCCGTGCGGACGGCGATCGAGGAGGTTGAGATGAACGTACCCGAACGAATCGCCCACTGCCTCGCCGGCCGGCTCGCCTGAATGCGCGAGCCGCAGGCACTAGCCCGGATTATTCATGAATGCGCGTAGCGAGGGCGACGAGACGCCGCTGTGGCTGGACGCGCACGCGTGCCAGGAGGCACGGCGTTCCGGAACCCGAAGGCATAGCTGCGCACTATGTCGAGGGGGCCGGAGCGAATGCGTCCGCAGGACGC
>JAPPDJ010000029.1 GCA_028824555.1 Gammaproteobacteria bacterium
CGAGAAAGGCCGAGGACGGCCTTTCTCGACTCCCCCGCGAGGGGGGAGTGACAGGGAGGGAGGCGCCTCGTAGGGGACGGGCCTGTCCCGTCCGGTGTCGGACATATCGATGCGCCCAAGACGGGCCCGCGAGCCTCGGAGGGAGGGCGTCCCGCCCTCCAGCGCGCCGCACGGCGCGTAATCCCGGGGCGGTCGGGAGCCGGCGTACGCCGTTCCTCAGTTGAACCAGTAGATGAACTCGTCGTCTTCGGCGTCGGGGTCGAGCAGCGTCTTGTCGATGTTGATGGGGGAGCGGACGGCGGAGGGCCAGAGGGGCTCCGCCTGTTCGGCGTTGTGTTTGGCGAGGAGCTCTCGGAGTGCGGCCACGCGTTCCGGTTCGTCGGCGGCGACGTTCACCTGCTCTGTCGGGTCGGTGGGCAGGTGGAAGAGCCACTCTTTGCCGGGCGGATCGTTGACCTGCAGCTTGTAGCCATCGGCCAGCACGACTTGATAGCCGCCGGTGCGCCAGAACAGGGCCTCGTGGGGCGCGCCCTCGGCTTCGCCGGCGACGTAGGGGACAAGATCGACGCCGTCGATGGCGCGGTCGCTCGGTGGTTCGACGCCGGCTGCGGCCGCTGCCGTGGCGAAGATGTCGAAGCCGTGCACCGGGGGTTCGAAGCTCTGCCCGCCCGCCAGCCGCGCCGGCCACTTGAGGAAGAAGGGCACGTGGATGCCGCCCTCGAAGTAGCTGATCTTCCACCCCCGGAACGGCTCGTTGACGCGCGGCAGGCCGATGTAGGCCGGACCGCCGTTGTCCGACGTGAAGAACACGAGGGTGTTTTCCTCTAGGCCGTTGTCGCGCAAGGCGTCGAGCACCCGGCCGACGCTGCGGTCGAGGGAGCGAACCATCGCGGCGTACACCCGCAGCCGATGCTCGTCGATGTGCCCGAGAGCGTCGTAGTCGTCCTTCAAGGCCTGCAGCGGCGTATGCACGGCCCAGTGCGCGAGGTAAAGGAAGAAGGGACGGTCCCGATTGGCCTCGATGACCTTGACGGCTTGGTCGGTGTAGTAGTCGGTCAGGTAGCCCCCCGGCTCGAACTCCTCGCCGCCGTTGAACGACGCCCCGAATCGCATGGCACGCCACAGGAACCGGTCGATGGCGTCGAAGTCCTGCTTCGAGTTGACGACATTCGGATCGTCCTCGGGCAGGTACAGGCCACTCGCCATGAGCAGGCTCTCGTCGAAGCCCTGGTCGTGCGGCGCCATGCCCCCGCTGGTGCCGAGGTGCCACTTGCCGATGTGTACGTTGTGGTAGCCGGCCGGCTTCAAAAGCTCCGCCAGGGTGATCTCGGAAGGAGGCACGCCCATTTCCGCGAAGGGGATCGAAGGCCCCGTCTCTTCCACTACGCTCGGCCGCAGGCGGCCTGGCGCTGCGTTGCTGAGCATGGGAACCATGGTGCTGAATCCGGCTGGCGTCGGCGTGAACTCAAAGCCGAAGCGGGTGCTGTAGCGACCGGTCATCAGGGCGGCGCGGGAGGGGGCGCAGGTGCCGTTGGCGGCGTAACCGTTGGCGAACTGAACCCCCTCGTGCGCCAGGGCGTCGAGGTTCGGGGTAGGCACGCTGCCGCCGGCAACGCCGCCGCCCTGCCAGCTCAGGTCGTTCCAGCCGAGATCGTCCGCGAGGATGACGACGATGTTGGGCGGTCTTTCCGCTACCGATCGGCCGGCGGGGTCTGTGCCCGAGTCCCAATCAATCGTCTGCGTCGGCGCAACGTCGCGGCGCTGCTGGAACTCCACGACTTCAAGCAGGAGCTCGAGACGGTACACCCAGGCGACGCCCGCCAAGGCCGCGAGCGCCACCACGCAACCGATCACGACACCTGCGCGCCGGCTCATACACTTCCCCCTCGTCGAGCCTGCGCCCGCCCGGGAATTGTAATGACATTCACCGCCATCGATGGTCTAGTGTCGCGCGTCAGAAGTGCATTGAATCAGCGGGAGGAGCGCTTGCGGAGCGGGCGCCCTCCCCTCGCACGCCCAACGCCCGTGGGAGGACAGCGACATCACGCAATCGGACCCCTGCGACGGGACCTCGTCGACTCGCCTGCCGGCGCGCGGCGGGGGAGGATGTCCCAAGCAGGGCCAGCGCCGCCTTCTACGGTGTGAGCTCCTCACCTTTCTGGCCGCCACTCTCGCACTGCCCTCGGCGTGGGCCGCAGAGCCGCCATCGCGGCCGAACGTCGTGATGGTGGTGGCGGACGACGTGGGGTTCTCCGACTTCGGCGCCTACGGCAGCGAAATCCGCACGCCGCACATCGACGCCATCGCCGCAAACGGCGTGCGGTTCAGCAACTTCCACGTCTCGCCGATGTGCTCGCCAACCCGGGCCATGCTGTTGACTGGCGTAGATTCCCACCTCGCCGGCGTTGCCAGCCTCTACGTCGCCACTCCGCTTCACCATCGCGGCCAGCCCGGCTACGAGGGAGAATTGCGCACGGACGTGGTGACCATCGCCACGCGCCTCAGCGCCGCCGGATACCGCACGTATCTCAGCGGCAAGTGGAACCTTGGCAGCACGGCGTCTTCGCTGCCGAGCGCGAGGGGCTTCGACCGCACGTTCGCCCTCGATGCGACCGGCGCCGACAACTACGAAAAGAAACCTTACCTGCCCATCTACGACGAACCGCCGCCCTGGTTCGCCGATGGCGAGCCCACCGATCTGCCGGAGGATTTCTACTCCTCCGAGCACCTTGTGGACACGCTCGTGGACTTCATCGACGCGGACCAGGCGGCCGCGAACCCAAGCCCCTTCTTCGCCTACCTCGGCTTTCAGGCGGTGCATCTGCCGGTGCAGGCGCCGCGCGAGTTCACCGAGCGCTACGTGGGAACTTACGATGAGGGCTGGGCCGCGCTAAGGCGGGCTCGCCACCAGGGCGCCGTGGCCGCCGGCGTCTTCCCAGCCACAGCCCCGCCCGCAAACACTCCCGAGCAAGCCGACTGGGAAGCCCTGACACCCGACGAAAAAGCGTTCGCCGCCAAGAACATGGCGGTCAACGCGGGCATGCTCGAAGCGATGGACCACCATTTTGGCCGCCTCGTTGACTATCTAACCGGGGCAGGCCTCGCCGAGAACACGGTCTTCGTCGTGCTGTCCGACAACGGCCCGGAAGCTGGCGACCCAGCCGCAAGCGCCATCTTCGACTCCTGGGCCGAAGACGTCGGCTATCGCCGCGACCTCGCGACCCTTGGCGAGCGAGGCAGCTACGCCATCATCGGCCCGCACTTCGCCCGCGCCGCAGCGGCACCGCTCGCCTACTACAAGTTCCACGGCGGAGAAGGCGGAATCCGCGTGCCGCTCATCATGTCGGGGCCCGGCGTCCAAGCCAGGGGCGTCGCGGCCGCCTTCGCCCATGCGACGGACATCGTGCCGACCCTGCTCGAACTCACCGGCACGAGTGACACGACGCCGGCAGGCAAGCACCCAATCACGGGGCTGAGCCTCGCTCCAGCACTGCGCGACCTCGCCGCCAGCGTCCACCCCGCCGACGCGGCCATCGGCTTCGAGACCGCCGGCCACGCCGGTGTCTTCAAGGGCGCGCTCAAGCTGGTTCGAGTCGGTGCCCCGGAGGGCGACGGCCGATGGCGCCTGTTCAACATCCAAGAGGATCCGGGCGAGACCCGCGACCTCGCCGCCGCCGAGCCGGAGCGGCTCGCGCAAATGCTGGCCGACTACCAAGCCTACGCCGAGCGCGTGGGCGTGCGGGAAGTGCCCGCCTCCTATTCGCCCGGGCGGCAACTGCTCATCAACTATCTGTTCGACCGCACGATGGCGAACCTCGCCTGGTGGGTCGCCGGTGCCGGCGTCGGCATCGTCCTGATCGCAGCCCTCGTCAGGCTCATCCGGCAGCGCCGCACGCAACTCAACCCTCGCTGACCACAGGAATCACCTATGCAAGTCCTACGCACTCCGGACGAACGCTTTGCGAACCTGCCCGGCTTCCCCTTTGAACCGCACTACACCAACGTCGCCGACGGCGAAGGGGGCACGCTGCGCATCCATCACGTCGACGAGGGGCCCCGGGACGGGCCCATCGTGCTCTGCATGCATGGGCAACCCACGTGGAGCTATCTCTACCGCAAGATGATCCCGCTCCTCGTCGCCGACGGGCTGCGCGTGCTGGCGCCGGACCTGGTCGGCTTCGGCCGTTCGGACAAGCCGACGCGGCGCGAAGACTACAGCTACAACCGCCAGGTGGAGTGGCTTACCGCGTGGCTCGCGGCCAACGAGGTGCAAGGTGCAACCCTCGTCGGGCAGGACTGGGGCGGATTGATCGGCCTGCGCATGGCCGCCGAGAACCCGGACCGCTTCGAGCGCATCGTCGCGGCCAACACCGGCCTGCCACTGGCCCTCGACATGCCGGAAGACCGCCTACGCGCCGTCAAGGAGTTCCTCAGCCCAGCCACCCCCACCCCGTCGATGCAGGAGATGGCCGCCGCCCTCGCCTCCATCGACGCCGGAGCGCGCGAGAGCAAGTTCGCCTATTGGCAAAAGTGGACCTGGGAGACCGAGGACCTGCCCATCGGCATGATGGTCGGCATGAGCGTCGCCGGCGCCGGAGGAAGCCCGCTGACAGCGGAGGAAATCGCCGCCTACGACGCCCCGTTCCCAGACCCCAGCTACAAAATGGGCCCCCGCGCCATGCCAAGGCAGGTGCCACTACTCCCCGACGCCCCTTGCGTCGCCGAACAAATCGCCGCCTGGAAGGTGTTCCGCGAGTGGCGCAAGCCCTTCCTGTGCACATTCACCGACAACGACCCCGTCACCGGCGGCGCCGACGCCCTGTTCCGAGAGCGCGTGCCCGGCACCCAAGGACAACCGCACCAGACCATTGAAGGCGGCGGCCATTTCCTCCAGGAAGGCCGCGGCGAAGCCCTCGCCCGTATCGTCTCGGATTTCGTTCGCACCAGCTCGTAGGGGACGGGCTTGTCCCGGCGCGCCCTGGCGGGCGCGTTGGCAGTTTCGCTTGCGCGAACTGCTGTGCTTCGAGGAACTCCTCGGTGCGCTCCAAAGGCCCGTGCCGACGCGGCAGTGTCGGTCGCCGAATCCATCGTTGCGTTCGAACGCATCCCCCGCCTCGCCCATGCCGCAGTTCTCGAACGGAGCCCCTTTCCTGTCACTCCCCCCTCGCGGGTCCTCGCGGGGGAGTCGAGAAAAGCGTCCTCGCTTTTTTCGGAGGGGGGGCCGCCGAAGGGCTGCGATGGACCCCTGTTGGCTTGGCCTTTCTCGGAGGGGGGGCCGCCGAAGGGTTGCGATGGACCCCTGTTGGCCGCCGAAAGGCCAAGCCA
>JAPPDJ010000055.1 GCA_028824555.1 Gammaproteobacteria bacterium
TGCGGCGCAGTGGAGGGCGGGCGCCCTCCGAGAAACGGCGAGGAACGCCGTTTCTCGACTCCCCCGCGAGGAGGGAGTGACGGGGCCCTCGCACTCCCAACAACGATGGTTGCGCGCGCTTTCCTGTCACTCCCCCTCGAGGGGGAGTCGAGATAGCGTCCCCGCTTTTCTCGGAGGGGGGGCCGCCGACCCAAAACCCCGTACCGCCGCAATCCCCGACGAAGCCCCCTCCTTGTCACGCCCCCTTTTTCGTTTAACTGGTACAGGCTCCCGACACCACCCCCAGGGCTCGCCTTGTCCACGGCGCTAGCGTGACTGCCATTCGGGCGGCCGCTTCTCGGCAAACGCCCGGGCGCCCTCGACGGCATCCTCCGACGACCACACCGACTCGATCAACATCGCCCCCATGCGACGCCCGTAGTCGAGCGGCACCTCGAGGCCAATGTGCGCCAGTTTGCGGGTGGCCCGCACCGCCAGCGGCGCGTTGGCGGCGATGGTCTCGGCCATCTCGACCGCCACCGGCATGAGGTCCGACAACGTGGTCACCCGCGTCACCAGCCCCATGCGGAGCGCCTCTTGGGCATCCACGGGCTCGCCGGAAAGCAGCAGCCACATGGCGTTGGAGAGACCCACCAAGCGAGGCAGGTTGAACGACCCACCCGGCGGGCACAGCCCTACCTTCACTTCCGCGAGCGCCATCCGGGCGTTTTCAGAGCATATGCGGATGTCGCAGGTGAGCGCCTTCTCAAGCCCGCCGCCGTAGGCCGCGCCGTTGATGGCAGCGATGGTGGGCTTGCCGTGATCGGCGCCGACACGCTCGAAGCGCGAAATCGGCGGATTGGCCGTCGGCGCCGCACTTGCGTTGGTATCCGCCTCTTCTTCCGCAGCTTCCTTGAGGTCCCGCCCAGCACAAAAGGCGCGATCGCCGGCACCGGTGTAAATGCCAATCCATACATCATCGTCCGCCACGAACTCCGCTTCCGCCGCGCGCAGTTCCGCGCCCAAGGCCCGTCCCAGGGCATTCATGCGCTCGGGCCGATTGAGCGTGATGATCGCGACATGGCCGCGCTTCTCGTAGGTCACATAGGCCATGCGGGGCCCCTCCCGTCGGTGTTTTCGTGCCGATGATGATAAGCGGGTGACCCGCGAACTCGACAACTCGACTACAGGCGCCGCGCCCGAACCGCCAAGCCCCGCCGAGTTCCGGCATCATTGGCAGGCGCAACGGGGAGAAGGGGATCCACATGCCGGCACCACTCGCGGGCCTTCGAATAGCCGACCTGTCAACTAGGCTGTCCGGAGCCTTCGCGGCGAGACTCTTCGGCGACTTCGGCGCCGACGTGCTGCTAGTGGAGCCACCGGACGGCCACCCACTTCGTTCCTTGCCGCCTTTCGCTGACGACACCCCAGGCACCGCCCGCAGCGTCGCCCACGCCTACTTCCATTGGAACAAGCGCTCGGTGGTGTGTGCCGACGAGACCGAGGTGCGGGCGGCCATCACCGGCGCCGACGTGATCGTAACCACCTGCGACGCACCCGCTCCCGAGCGTGCCGAGACCTTGGCTTCACTCCCCGCAGGCGCGGTGCATCTGTCCATCACGCCGCACGGCCTCACCGACCCTCTCACCGGCACGCCCGGCAACAACCTCACCATGAGCGCCCGCGTCGGTTGGGCCTCCATCAACGGCGTAGCCGGCGAGCCGCCGCTGCAGTTGCCCCGCGACCAAGCCGGTGTGGTCGGCGGGGTTGCCGGTTTCATCACCGCCTGCGCGGCACTGCGCCGCCGCCACGCTGGCGACACAGAGCTCGTGGACGTGAGCGAACTCGAAGCCTTCGCCCTAACCGTGCATCCGTGGGGCGTGGCCGCCGTGTATCAAGGCGTCGGGACGAGGAGCCTTCAGCCCGGGGGAGCGCGAGGGGCTTCCCCTCGCGAGAGGAGCCTTCAGCCCGGGGGAGCGCGAGGGGCTTCCCCTCGGGAGAGGAGCCTTCAGCCCGGGGGTGCGCGAGGGGCTTCCCCACGCGAGAGAAGCCCAGGCGGCGGACGCAAGCGCGGCGATCCGGGCCCGTTGTGGGACCTGGCCGACGGCCAGATGAACTTCGGCCTCGCCGACTTCCACAACTGGACCGAAGCCATGGACGCGATGAACCTGCCGGAGCTCGGCCGCCGCCCGGAACTCATTCCCGACATCGGCCGCCACTCCCAGCCCATGAAGGACGTCGTGGTTGGCATGGCGCACACCTTGCCCAAGATCGAGCGCTGGCCGCTGTTCCACAAGCTCGCACAGCTTCGCTGCGTCATCGGCGTGGTGCAAGACATGGACGACATCACCAAGAACGAGCAACTCAAGGCGCGCGAGTTCTTCGTCACCACCGAACTCGAAGGCAAGCGGGTGCGGGCACCCGGCGCCCCCGCCAAGCTCTCGCCCTCGCCCTGGCGACTCACCAAGCCTGCTCCCAACCTTGCGCCGCAAGCCAGGCCCGCCTGGGCCGAAGCGCCACCGGCCGAACTCGCGAAGGCACCCGTCGACGCTGCGAGCCTCGCGGACGGGCCACTAGCTGGCGTGCGCGTGCTGAGTTTCGGCCAAGCGTGGTCCGGCACGTTTGGAACGGAACTCCTGGCTCTCTTGGGGGCAGATGTGGTGCAGATAGCCTCCCTGCACCGACCCGACGCATTTCGTCGCATTCGCAACACCGTGCCGAAGGGGGTCGAGCACGCAACCCGGCTTCAACACGCCGCCAACACCCAAGGCCACTACAACTCCGTCAACTTGCACAAGCGCGAAATCACCTTGGATCTGCGCAAGGACCGCGGCCGGGAGATCCTCTGGCAGTTGCTTGCCAAGTTCGACATCGTCGCGGACAACTTCCGCCCGGGCGTGCTGCCCTCGTGGGGCATCACCCTCGAGAAGCTGCATCGGCTGCGCCCAGGCATGATCTGGGCTTCGATTTCGGGCTATGGCGAGTCAGGCCCTTACCGCGACTATCCCGCCAATGGAGCCACCACGGAACCCATGGCGGGGCTGTCATCGCTGCATGGCTACGAAGGCGAGGTTCCCATCGAGGAGTCCCCGGACGGCGTTCCGCGCCAGCGCGGCCCCGCCATGAACACCGGCGGCCTGTTCCCAGACCCGGTGGGCGGCTATTTCCTCGTCGCCACCATCATGGCGGCGCTGGCGCATCGGGACCGCACCGGCGAGGCACAGCGGGTGGACCTATCGATGATGGAGTCCGTCGCCGCCGTGGTGGGCGATGCCTTGATCGAATACGACGCAACCGGCCGCAAGCCGGGGCCGCGCGGCAACCACCATCCGCGCATTGCACCGCATGCCGTCTATCCGGCCCGGGACGGCGAATGGCTGGCGCTCGCCGCCGAAACCGAGGCCGCATGGCGTGCGTTCGTCGTCCACACAGGAGAGCCGCGCCTGGGTTCCCCGCAGTTCGCAACCGAGGCGTTGCGCAAAGCCAACGAGTCTGAACTCGACGAGGTCATCGGCGAGTGGAGCCAAGGCCAGGACGCCTTCGCCGCGGAGCACGAACTGGGCCAGCTTGGCCTCTGCGCCGCCAGAGTCACGCCCCTCTACGAAATCTACAGCCGCCCCGACCCCCACTTCGCCGAGTCTGGCTTCGTCAGCCAAATCGACCACCCGGAGGCCGGCCCCACTTGGCTACCTGGTCGCCCCTGGCGCTTCTCCGCCGCCCCCTCAACACCCATCCGCGGCGCTCCGTGCGTCGGTGAGCACAGCCGCGAAGTCCTGGCACACGAGCTCGGCATCGACGACACCGCTTACGAAGAACTCGTGGCGACCGGCATAACCGGCACCTTGGACGAGGCACCCAAGCACGGCTACTAACGCACTTTTCCTGTCACTCCCCCCTCGAGGGGGAGTCGAGAAAAGCGTCCCCGCTTTTCTCGGAGGGGGGGCCGCCGACCCAACGCCCGGACACCCCAATCCCCGAACGAAGCCCCTCCTAGCGCGCCCTAACGGGCGCGTTGGCAGTTCGCCGCACGAATTGCTGGCCGCCAAGACTGGCCCCAAGCCCTCTCAACTACCTTCCAGCAATTGCCCAAGAAGGGCCCGGTGGTCTTCCCGCGTCGGCGGCCTCTCGTCGCGGCAACCTTCGACGATTGCCGCGAGTTGCCGCGTCGCCACTTCGAAATCGTCGTTCACCACGAGGTGATCGAAGTCGGCGTGCTGGCCCAGTTCGCGGGTGGCTTCCTCCATCCGCCGGGCGATAACCTCCGGCCGGTCCTGTCCGCGCCCTTCGATGCGTGCGCGCAAGGCCCCGCGCGACGGCGGCAGGATGAACACCGTCACGGCGCCGGGCCAGGCCGTGCGCACTTGCGCCGCGCCTTGCCAGTCAATTTCGAGGATGACGTCGCGGCCACAGCGAACCTGTTCGAGCACTGCCTGTCGCGACGTGCCGTAGGCGTGGCCGAAAACGCTGGCATGTTCAAGGAACTCCCCGGCGTCGCGCATGGCCCGGAAATCGGCTGACGAGACGAAGTGGTAGTCGCGCCCGTCCACGTCGGTCGGGCGCGGCGGCCGCGTCGTGTGCGACACCGAAACCGCCAAGCGGTCGTCCCCGGCCACGAGGGCCCGCACGAGGCTGGTCTTACCGGCGCCGGACGGCGCCGAAATCACGAACAGCAGGGGCTGGCGCCCGCCGGCTGGTGCCGCGGTCATTCGACGTTCTGCACCTGTTCCCGCATCTGCTCGATGGCGACCTTGATATCCACCGCAGCATGCGCTGCCTCCGGCAACACCGCCTTCGCGCCGAGCGTGTTGGCCTCACGCCCCAATTCCTGCATCAGGAAATCGAGGCGGCGGCCACACGGGCCATCGCCGGCCAGTGCCGCCCGAGCCTCTGCCAGATGCAGATCCAGTCGATCGAGTTCCTCCGCCACATCCGCCTTCTGCAGCAGCAGAGCGAGTTCCTGTTCCAAGCGCTCCGCGTTCACGGAAACCTTGAGCGCTTGGGCCGCTCGTGCCAACCGATCCCGCATCGCCTGCACCTGCTGCGCGGCGAGTGCGCGCACCTTGGCCGTGGTCTCTGCGGCGGTGTCCAGCCGCTCCTCGATCAGCGCCTGGATCTGCGCTCCCTCCGCCGTCCGTCGGGCGGCAAGTTCCGTCAACGCGTCATCGAACGTCCGTGTGGCGTCGCGGCGCAGTTCCGCCAACCCCGTTTCGCTCTCCTTCAGCACGCCGGGCCAACGCAGCACGTCCAGCAGGTTCGGCTCCGCCAACGCCGGCGCTCGGCTTCGCAGTTGGCTCAATGCACCGAGCAGCTCGCCCAATGCGTCCTCATCGAGCTCCGTCGTGCTGCCAGATTCCGCGACACGAAGCGTCGCGTCCACCTTCCCCCGCCCGAGCCGAGCCCGAGCCGCCTCGCGCAAGGAAGGCTCGAGGCCCCTCAGCGACTCCGGCAAACGGAAAACAAGCTCCAGATAGCGATGATTGACGGAACGGACTTCCCAAACCAAGAAGCCTCGTGCGGCACGGGCAAAAGCGGTCATGCTGGCAATCATCCGGGCATTCTACTTTGGCGAACCGCGCGGCCCCTGGCCGAACGACGGGAGAGCGTTCGTATAATCCGCGCCCCTCAAGAGATTCCACTACGGAGCAACCGTGTCCGGCAGCCAGCGTCCGAGCGGTCGAGCGGCCGACGAACTGCGCCAAGTGCGCCTCACCCGCGAATTCACCAAGCATCCAGCCGGGTCCGTGCTGGTGGAGTTCGGCGACACCCGCGTACTCTGCACGGCTAGCGTCGAGGATCAGGTGCCTCGTTTCCTGCGCGGCAGTCGTCGCGGCTGGATCACGGCCGAGTACGGCATGTTGCCGGGCGCCACCCACACCCGTACCGACCGCGAGGCCGTGCGCGGCAAGCAGGGTGGTCGCACCGTGGAGATCCAGCGCCTGATCGGCCGTTCGCTGCGGCAAGCGGTGGATTTGCGGCGCTTGGGCGAGCGCACCATCAAGCTCGATTGCGACGTCATCCAAGCCGACGGCGGCACCCGCACCGCCTCAATCACCGGCGCTTGCGTGGCGCTGGCGGACGCCGTGGGCAAGGTGGCGCCCAAGGCCTTTCGCGGTTTCGTGGCTTCGGTTTCGGTCGGGGTTTTCAAGGGCGAATGCGTGCTCGACCTCGACTATGGGGAAGATTCCACCGCCGACACCGACATGAACGTCGTGATGATGCAAGGGCACGGCTTTATCGAAGTGCAGGGCACCGCCGAAGGCAGCCCCTTTGCCCGCGAATCGCTGAATCGACTCCTGGACCTTGCCGAGTCGGGCATCGAGACGCTGTTCGAAAGGCAGCGCGAAGCCTTGGGGAGCCTTGCGCCCGTGGTGAGCCTTCCGGCCGCAGAGACAGACGGCCGCCCGTGAACGACATCATCTCGGAGCTGATCGATTCGGACGTGCTGCACTTCGGCGACTTCGTCCTCAAGTCTGGCCGCCGGGCGCCGTTCTTCTTCAACCTCGGCAACCTCTCCTCCGGTGCGTCCATGCGCCGGCTCGGCAACGCCTATGCCGATTGCCTGATGACGTTCGAGCCCTTGCCGGAGGTGATCTTCGGCCCCGCCTATAAGGGCATCTCCCTCGCGGTCGCTGCCGCCACGGCGTTGGCCGAACGCGGCATCGACATCCACTACGCCCACGACCGCAAGGAAGCCAAGACCCACGGCGAGGGCGGCACGCTGGTGGGCGCATCGATGGCGGGCCGACGGGTGGTCATCGTCGACGACGTCATCTCCGACGGAACCGCCAAGATCGAGTCGGCGCGCCTAATCGAGAGCGTCGGCGGCAAGGTGCAGGGAGTCGTCGTCGCCCTCGACCGCCAAGAACTCGCCGACGATCACCGCACAGCGGTGCAACTCCTTCACCAGCGCCTGTCCATTCCTGTGCTAAGCGTCACCAACGTAGACGCGGTGCTGGAACACCTCCAGTCCGACCCCAATCACCACGACGCAGCACGCCGCATAACCGAACACATGAAACGCCACCGCCCAAGCCCTGCCAGCCTCCCGCACGACTCGACCTAGCCTCGTGCAGCCTCTGCATCCCAAGACGCCGGGATGCTGAGCAAATCGTAG
Organism: Gammaproteobacteria bacterium; assembly: GCA_028824555.1. Classification (GTDB taxonomy): domain Bacteria; phylum Pseudomonadota; class Gammaproteobacteria; order Pseudomonadales; family Azotimanducaceae; genus VXYL01. Next base: position 7,094 of record JAPPDJ010000055.1, read on the forward strand.
GGGCGGGACTTGTCCCCTACGGCCCTCGCACCGCACATGCCTCGTTCGTCGGGAGGCGGAGCCGCACTACGGGCTGTAGCGCACGACCCAAGCCTCCTCGCTGGGCCACGACTGCGCCCACTCCGGGTCAGCCCACGTGTAACGCGTGCTTGCGCCTGGGGGTGCGCCGAGTTCGAGGAGGCGTTCGATGGCGAAGCCGTTGGCTGTGAGGAGGTCGATCCATTTGCCGTGGGGGAGGTAGAACTCCACGGCTTCCTCGTCGGGCCAGGTGATGCTGTGCAGGCCAAAGTATGGCCGTTGGAGTTCTGTTTGCATCCCGTCCTCCTCGGCATCCGGCATGCAGATTACCGAGATGGTGGCGTTGGTCATGAAGACAAGTCCGGCGCCGGGGCGGAGGATTCGGGCGGCTTCGGGAATCCACTGGTAGGGGTCCGCCCAGAGGGCAGCGCCGTATTCGGAGATGGCGAAATCGAAGGTGTTGTCGGGAAAGGGGAGGCGTTCGCCGTAGCCTTCCACCAGCGCAACCGGCAGATCGTGTTCGGCGCGCAGGCGCTTGGCGGTGGCGAGTTGGTTCGGGGTTGGGTCGATGCCCACCGCGGTGCCGCCGCGGCGTGCCATCCACGCGGAGACATAGCCGGCGCCGCAGCCGATCTCGAGGCACTGCTTGCCGGTTAGATCGTTCGGCAGAAGCCCGAGCTCGCTTTCGGGCAGGCGCCAGATGCCCCAATAAGGTTCGTTCGATGCCCACGAGCGTTCGGCGGGCTCGACATAGTCAGCGGCATTGACCTGCCATGCCGCACGATTGCGGCGAACGTGGTCCGGCAATGTGCGGTTCGAGTCGGAAGACCGGCCGGCATTCGACTTTGGTGTTGCCACCGGTCACGGAGCCTTCGCGAGTTCGGCGACTTGCCGCATTCGCTCTGCAAGGGCGTCAATCCGTGCCGCGATCGCTTCCACGCCCGCCGGCACGTCTTCATAGCGGCGGTGTTCGATCGCCTCGCGCACCCACGGCAAGGTCTTGGCGCCATAGCCGGTGTCCCGGCCCGGTGCGTAGATTTGGTGGCGATACCACGGACGTCCCGGCAATCCCTCCTCCCGCGTCAGCAAGCGCTCTGCTGTATGCAGGGCCTGGTTGATGCGTTCCAGCGTGGCATCGTCCATGGACGGCGTGGCGGACTGTTCGGCAACGGCGGTGTCCAGCGCGGCGAGCGCGTTGTGGATCGGCGCGAAGTTGAAATGTGGCACGGGGGCGCGCTGCGGCGGTGGCCCAAGCGCACGGGTGGGGTCGAGCGCCGCCGCGAACTGGCCGCTGGCGATGAGGCGGTTGTTGCGCTCTGTTTGCTGGCGTTTGCCATCCGCGAGTTGCTCAAGATCGGCCAGGTAGCTCTTCACCGCGGTCGCGAACTCGCCGAAGTCGAACGGCAACAGCCGCGCGTTGGCCATGCGCAGCGTGGTGCGGCCAGCCACCTGTGCCAGCACTACGCCGTAGGTGTAGCCGGGGTCCACGAAACGCTCGTAGTGCTCGATGGTGTCGTAGCGCGTGTGGTAGCTGCTGCCCCGTCCCTCGCCGCCGATGGAGAGGTTGGCGGAGGCGATGCCGAGGTGCTGCAGGAACGGCGTGTAGTCGGAGCCCGAGCCGAGCGCACCCATCGGCAGCCGCCCTGACTTGTCGAGCTCCTTGCGTGCCGCCTCGTCGCCGGTGGCGAGGATGCGGGCACGAACGCGATCCGCCACCGAAAGCCCGGTTTGCGGATCCTGCACATCCCGCTGCACCTCGTTGAAGAAGCCGGCCAGCGAAGGGCTGCCGCCGACGCGCACGAAGCCCCGGCTCATGCCGTCCGTGTTGCTGTAGAGCACGAGCTTCTCGCGCAGTGCCTCGGCGTTCTCCTCGGCCCATTCGGTGGAGCCCATGAGGCCGTGTTCCTCGGAATCCCAGGCGGCGAACAGCACCGTTCGCGCCGGACGACGGTCGAGCTTGGCGATGGCCTGTGCCTCGGCCAGAAGGGCCACGATGCCGGAGAGGGGATCCGCGGCACCGTGGTTCCAGCCGTCGTGATGGTTGCCGCGCATGACCCATTGGTCCGGCCACACGGCACCGTCAAGCCGGGCCACGACATTGCTGGCGGTGACCGTGTTCCAGTCGAACCGCACCGTCAGGCGCACCTTGGCCGGGCCCGGGCCGATGCGGTACGTGATGGGCAGCCCGCCGCGCCACTCGGCGGGCGCGACTTCGCCTTCGATGGCATCGAGCAGCGGCTGGGCGTCGGCGTAGGAGATTGGCAACGTGGGAATCGGCGCCATTGCCGGCGCTTCGTCCCGGGCGAGGCGTTCCGCGCCAGCGACAGACGCCCATCCGGGCGTGAGCAAGTCGCCTGTGTGCTGGGCGAGATCCATGACGGAGCCGCGCTGCACGCCGCTGTCGTTCTTGTAGCCGCCGACGGGATAGACCTCGCCCCGCACATAGCCGTCGTCGGCAGGGTCGGAATACATGATGCAGCCGATGGCACCGTACTCGGCGGCCATCTTCGGCTTCAAACCTCGAAAGATGCGGCCGTAGCGAACGATGGCGATCTTGCCTTTGAGGCTCACGCCGTGGCGGGCGAGGAGTTCGTGGTCCTCGCGGGTGCCGTAGTTGACGTACACGAGTTCGGCGGTCACGTCGCCGTCCGGCGAGAACGAGTTGTAGGGCGGCAAGAGGTCAGTCGATTCGCTGCTTTCGTCTCCGTCGACGCTCCGCTCGGTGAGGCTCGCCACGAACGCATGCGGCTCGAGCATCTCCAGCCGCCGGGTGTTGGGTGTGGGCAGCAACACGTCGTAGCTGGCGACGTTGGTTTCGTACCCCCACTCGGCGAACAGCCGCCGCATGGTCTCGACGTTGCGGCGGCCGTGCTCGGAACCGGCATGGTGCGGTTCGGCCGCCAGCTCGCGCATCCAGCCTTGCAGGTCTTCGGCGTGGATGTAGCTGTCGAACTCGGCCTCAAGCAGACGCTGTGCTTCGGCCCCCGCCTCGGTGAATCCCTTGATGGGGCTTTCGTCGCCAAGGGCATGTGGAGCAAAGGCGAGCGCCAGCACCAACGCAGTTCGTTTCAGCATTGCGGATTCCTTGCGGGGAGGGTTTCCTAGTCGAGAACGCGACAACGGTGGGCGATGATACGGCAGTGCATCTCGTCCCGCCGCTTTCGCCGGGCTATAGTGAGCCGTGATCAGCGGCTGAAGGCCAAGGAGGATGCCATGGCAGGGGAACGAGAGCATGAGACCCTGGGTGCTGGAGGCGAGCTGACGCGTCGCGAGTTCGTCGGCAACTCGATCCGCGGGGCGGCAGCAGTGGCGCTTGCGACACCGCTGGCCGCCGAGGGCAGCGCGAACTCTGGATTGCCCACCCGGCGGCTCGGCAAGACAGAAGCCCAGGTTTCCGTGCTTTGCCTTGGCGGCTGGCACATCGGCTATGCCGCCTCACAGGACGAAGCCGAGGCGATTCGCATCATGCACGCGGCCATCGACGAAGGCATGACGTTCTTCGACAACGCCTGGGACTACCACGACGGCGGCAGCGAGATCGTCATGGGCAAGGCGCTCGCCGAGCCGAGCCGGCGCGAGAAGGTCTTCCTCATGACCAAGGGATGCGACCGCGACTACGAAGGCGCCATGCGCTGCATCGACGAGAGCCTCACCCGGCTCAAGACGGACTACCTTGATCTGTGGCAGTTCCACGAGATCGTCTATGACAACGACCCCGACTGGGTGTTCGACAAGGGCGGCATACGTGCCGCAATCGAGGCGAAGGAGGCCGGCAAGATTCGCCACATCGGCTTCACCGGCCACCGCGACCCCCGCATTCACCAGACCATGCTCGACAAGCCGTTCGACTGGGAGACGGTGCAGATGCCCATCAACATGATGGACACCCACTTCCGCAGCTTCCGCAAGGAAATCGTGCCGCAGTGCGTGGCGCGCGACGCCGGCGTGATCGGCATGAAGACCTTAGGCGGCGGCGTCATCACCGGCCAGGCCGGCATCACCGCCGAGACCTGCATCCGCTACGCCCTGAGCCAGCCGGTCTCCTCCATCGTCGTCGGCATTACCGCCATGGACGAACTCGTCGAAAACTGCGCCACGGCGCGCAGCTTCATCGAGATGCCACCCCAGGAACAGCAAGCCCTCCTCGCCAGCGTGCAGGATGTGGCCGGAGACGGCCGCTACGAGCTATACAAGACCACCCAGCGCATGGACGGGCCGTATCACGTGAAACAGCACGGGTTCCAAGTGGCTTGAAGGGCGTTTTTGCCCTGCGGGTGGCGGACAAAGAGGCTTGTCCTTCACTTGCGGGCTACAAATGGACTTGCGCTTCACTTTCGTGGAAAAAGTGAAGCGCAAACGGGTTTGTCCGTCACCTGCGAAGGACAAGTGACGTTGCGCGCCATTTTTCGTGGAATGTGGGCCGCAACGCCCGCTGTGGCCCACGAGTGGGCCACAAACAGGTTTGTGTACCACTTTCGACCGAATGTGGGCCGCAAAGCCTGTTGTGGCCCGATCAGTGGCTCGAGCTTTCCGCCAGTCCAGGCGGTCGTCTGGTGGGAACCGGCCTTCGTGGTAATGCACTGCCATTTGCGGTCACTCCTCGCTACCGGCAAGCCTCGTCACGTTCCACTCGCGCCACATGCCTTCGCCCACCGGGCTGTCGTGGCGGAAGAGTTCGGTGTCTTTGAACCATTCGAACTGGCCGACGGCGCGGTGTTCGTCCGGAGTGAGCGTCTCGCGGTTCTGGGTGAAATCGGCGAAGACGGCCCAGCGGATGCGATCGCCGGTGTGGATGCCGGAGGAATGCACGGTGCGGCCGTGCCAGAAGATCGCCGTGCCGGCCGGGCCCGCGAACTCGACCGGGCGAATCTCTTTCGCGACCTTGCGGATCGCGTCTCGGTAGCCCGGGTGCGGCGACCAGTTCGCCTCCGTTTCGTGCGCCTGAAACATGATGCGGTGGCTGCCCGGATACACCGTGAAGCCGCCGCTGCGAGGTGGCACGTCGTCGAGATAGACGCAGACGTTGAGCTGCTGACACACCTGATCCGTGTGCGGGCCGAGCCGGCCGACGGCTGGGCTTTCGCTGGGGAAGATCGCGTACACCCCTCGCGTGCGTGTGCTCGGACGCAGATCGGGCCCGAGTAGCGCCTCGGCCACGCCGCGCACTGCCGGATGATTCGGCACCAGTCGCAAGAGGAAGCTCGCGGCACCGAGTTCGTGCAGCTTCACGGTGGTGCCGGAGTAAACCACTCGCTGCCGCCCCTCGAACGCCCCGGATGTGTCCGCCGGCGGCATCTCACCCCATTCAGGGCTTCGCCAACTGTCTGGCTGCTCCCGATCCACTGCCGGCACCCCATCGGCCATCGGCACCCGCTCACCGAAATGCGTCCACACGCGATCCATACCCTCGCTCAGCGCCGCCGCATCGACAAGTCCCCGCTTGACGAGAAACCCGTTGTCTATGAAGAAGCGTGCCTCGGCCGGGGAAACCACGGCCTCGGCTTCGGCAAGCTCGGGCATGTCGAATACATTGCTCGGCAGCGCTGCATCCTCGACTTCGGCTTCGTCCGCACCGCGTCCCATGTTCCGCTCCGTCGCCATTGCCGGCCGCACGGCGATTGTAAGCGGCGTGTGCCTTGCCGGCTTCTGTATGCTCGCGCCCGTCAACTCACCGATAGCAAGGGGCACCAATGGCTCGACGCGAACGACTCAATCGGGCGCTCGCGGGGCCTCGCACCCCGGCGTGTCGCTGGCGTTTTCTGGCAACGCTGGGAATGGCCTGGCTCGCGCTGGGGGCGTGGCCCGACACGCTCGAGACGATGGAAGGCGAGCTTCGGCGCTCGCTCGAGGTGCTGGCCGAGCAGCCCGATCCCGTCTATTTCCTGAGCTACGAAATCACCGAAGACAAGGTGGTGAGCGTATACGGCTCGTTTGGTGCCGTGGGGGGCTGGAACGAATCGGAGCAGCGCGGTCTCGACATCGACCTCAGGGTGGGCAGCCCGAAACTCGACAACACCCATGAGCTGCGCCGTGGTGGCGCGATGCCTCGCCAGCGGGTGCGAATGCAAGCGCCTGTGTCGGACACCGAGGCGCTCCGCGCCATGCTCTGGCGCTGGACCGACCACGAATACAAGCAGGCGAGCGAGCGCTTCACCCAAGTCAAGGCAGACGTGCAGGTAACGGTCGCGGCCGAGGACCAAGCCGGCGACTTCTCCGAGCACGGTCCCGAGCGCGCCACAGAAGAGCTGGTGTCGCTCGACGTGGATCGTGCCGCATGGGAAGCGAAAGTGCGCAAGTACACCGCGCCGTTCCGCGCATCCAAGCACATCCTCTCGGCCAATGCGCTGGTCTGGGCCGACGCGGAGACACGCTGGTACGTCAACAGCGAAGGCTCTGCCATCCGCACCGCCAACACCTTCTACCGCATCTCCATCTCCGCCACGACCCGGGCCGACGACGGCATGGTGCTGCCGCGCTCGGAGCAGTTCTTCGCCCTCAGCCCCGACGGCCTGCCGCCGGACGAGGAGGTGATGGCGACCGTGCATGGCATGGTGGCGGAACTCGAGGCCTTAAGAACCGCCCCCCTCGTGGAGCCCTATGCTGGGCCCGCCATCCTCTCAGGGCCAGCGAGCGGCGTCTTCTTCCACGAGATTCTCGGGCATCGGCTGGAGGGACACCGGCAGAAGAGCGTGCGCGATGGACAGACGTTCCGCCGCATGGTGGGTCAGTCGGTGCTGCCGGAGAGCTTCTCCGTGTACTTCGACCCCACCGTCGCTCAGGTTGCCGGCAACGATCTCGTGGGCTCGTATCGGTTCGACAACGAAGGCGTCAAGGCGCGCCGCGTGCCGGTGATCGAAAACGGCATCCTGACGGGCTTCCTCATGGGACGGATCCCCATCGAGGGATTCCCCAAGTCGAACGGCCACGGCCGCAAGAACACGGGCTATCGAACGGTGGCGCGGCAGTCGAACCTGTTCGTGGACGTGGCGGACAGGCACACCCGCAGCGAACTCAAGGCCATGCTGCTCGAAGCCGTTGCGCGCGAGGACAAGCCCTTCGGCCTCTTCTTCGACCGCATCGAAGGCGGCTACACATTCACGGGCCGGTCGATTCCGAACTCCTTCAACGTCACGCCGACCATGGTGTATCGCATCCATCCCGACGGATCGGAGGAACTGGTGCGGGGGGCGGACTTGATCGGCACGCCGCTTACCACCTTCAGTCGCATCGTCGCCGGCGGTGGCGAACTCGCGGTGTTCAACGGCACCTGCGGTGCGGAGTCGGGGCTGGTACCGGTGGCGGCCATATCCCCGTCGATCCTCGTCGCACAGATCGAGGTGCAGAAGAAGGCGACCCCGCAAAGTCGGCTGCCGATCCTCTCTCCCCCTGGATTCGCCTTCCACACCGCGCACGCGCATGGAGATGCACGATGAGCTGGCGTCTCGCCATCGCGGCGTTCTGCCTTGCGTTCGCCGGATCGCCTGCAGCCGAGACGGCCCCGCTCGGTGAAGACGATGCCGTGATGCAGGCCCTCCGCGACGAGATGGCCCGGTCGATGCAGTCGCTGAAGCTCGAGGGTGCTAAGGGGCCGTATTTCATCGCCTACCGCGTTTTCGATGTCGCGAGCGAGCGCGCCAACGCCAGCCTCGGCAGCCTCCTCAATCGAGGCACCGGCGCAAGCCGTCAACTCGTGGTGGAGCTGCGCGTCGGCAGCCACGACTTCGACAACAGCAACTACGTCGGCGCGAGCCCGTCGCGCACGGTGCGCGCGGCGCTGCCGCTTGGCGAGGACTACGACGCCCTGCGGCGGCAAATCTGGCTTGCCACCGACCGCGCCTACAAGCAGGCAGTAAACGACCTATCCGGCAAGACCGCCGCATTGCAGAACCGCACCCGAATCGAGGAGGTGGCGGACTTCAGCCGCGAGCAACCGCATCGACACGACGGCCGGGATCCAGGGAGCATCGACCCCGGTCGATCCGAGGAGATGGCCCTCGCCGTGTCCGCCGCGTTCCGCGGAATGCCGGAACTCAGCATGTCCGAGGTGCGGGCGAACGCACAGCAGTCGCGCACCTACTTCGTCGACAGCGAGGGCTCGGCCTTCATCGCCGACCGCCACTCCGTGCAGGTCGAAGCGCTGGCGGCGGTGCAGGCTGCGGACGGAACGGAACTCCAGGATTTCGTGACCGCCTACGGTCGCTCCTGGGCAGGCATTTCCGAGCCACAGGCACTCAAGGCCCAAGCGCAGCAGATGGCCATTCGACTCATCGACCGACGCCACGCGCCTTATCTCGACCGCTACACGGGCCCGGTGCTGTTCGAGGGGCAGGCGGCGGCGGAACTCGTCAACCAAGTGCTGGCACCGAGATTGGTGGCGCTCAGAATGCCGCTGGTGGAGAACCCCCGCATGCGCACCATGATGACCTCGGCGCTCGGCAATCCATTCCTGGACAGGCTGAATGCCCGCGTGCTTCCACGCTTCCTTGCCATCGTCAACGATCCCACCGCAAGCCGCGCCGGTGACGACGACACGGCAGCGCCGCTTGTCGGCACCTATTCGGTGGACGACGATGGAGTGCCGGCGAAGCGCGTGTCCTTGATCGAGCGAGGTGTGCTCAAGACGCTGCTGGCAACCCGCGTGCCGGTGCCGGGCATTGCCGCGAGCACGGGCAGCCGGCGTGGCGAAACCCCTTCCCCCGGCAATCTTTTCATCGAGGCCCGCGGCGGCTTCGGCGAGGCAGAACTGCACGAGGAGCTCATGCTGCTTGCCGCCGAGCGAGACCTCGACCATGCGCTGGTGGTGCGGCGCATCGGCAGTTCGGCGGCGCGCCTTGCCATGGGCGCCATGCAGCCGAGTTCGTTGCCGGGCATGGGCGGCGAAGGCTCCAGCGTCCAGCCCCTGCTCGCGGCCTACCGCGTGTTTCCGGACGGCCGCGAAGAGCTGATTCGCACCGCCGTGCTGTCGGGGGTCACGGAGGCGACTTTCCGCGACATCGTCGCCGCCTCAGACGCGACAACGCGGCACGATCTAGTGTTCTTCCCCCTCCCGGCCTTGGCAGCAATGCCGGGCATGGGCGGCATCGTCGGCACTCCAACCACGTATTCGGTGGTCGTGCCCTCTCTGCTGTTCGAAGACATCACGGTCAAGCGACCAAGCGGTGACCTGCCGCAACGACCGCTGGTGCCGCATCCGCTGACAGCCACCGCCGGGGAAGGCGGCGGAGGCGACTAGAACATACTCGCTGCGTTGGGTTTGCCTCGGACCGAACGCTGACGACTCGGATTACGGTGCGGCACCCTTCCGGAAAAACGGCACCGCTCCGTTGATCTGCATGTGCTCGATCGTCATGTGGGCTCGGACGGCACGTACCGTTACGCCGGCGTCGACGGCGCGGCGGAGGGCGTGGCCATAGGCCGGATCGACATGGTCGGCCGGGGCGACGGAGCGAATGCCGGCGTGGAGCACGCAGAAGAGGAGCATGGTGCGGTGGCCTTGGCCGGCTAGCCTGGCGAGGGCATTGGCGTGCCGGGTGGCGCGTTCGCTCACGGCGTCCGGGAACGCGCCAACGCCGGGTGCGAGCTTCAAGGTCACCGACTTGACCTCGATGAAGGTCTGCTCCGTGCGGTCCTGCACCAGAAAGTCGAGTCGTCCAGCCTCGTCGCCAGGCACGGCCACCTCGCGGCGCACGCTGGCGGCCTTGCCGAAGCCTTCAAGCCGACCCTCTTGCAGGGCTTCCGCCACCAGAGCATTGGCGCGCAGCGTGTTGACGCAAATCAGGTCTCCGTCCCCATCCTCGACGTATTCGAGCGTGTTGGGGTATTTGCGCTGGCGATCGGCGGAGGTGGTGTACCAGATGCGGCTGCCGGGCTCGGCACATCCGGTCATCGCCCCCGTATTGGCGCAGTGGATCGTACGCAAGGCGCCGTCCCGGTCGGTGATGTCGGCCAGAAAGCGCTTGTAGCGGCGGATCAGAGTGCCGGCCGCAAGGGGCGGGTCGAATCGCAACCTATTGTCCCGTCGGAATGCCGGCGGCTCGGAGGCAGGAGGGGCATTGCGGCTGTGTTCGGCACGGACATTGCTCGGGATAACGTTGCTCGGGATAACATTGCTCGGGGTAAAGAGTTGGCGTGCAACACGGGTTTTGGTAGTTTACGCGCCTTTTTTCGCAAACCCGAACGCCAAGGGGCGAGCTGGGTGGAGCGGAAGGGACGCAATCGACATGGCCGCAAAGAAACCCAAGACCGCTCGCAGGGCAACCGCAGCCCGCAGTGGCACGTCTGCCAAGACGGCGACCGCCGCGAGCAAACGCGTGAAGAAGGCCGAGACGGCAACCACCCGTGCCGTCAAGGCGCGCACCCGCTCCAGCGCGTCTTCCACCTCCCCAAGGACGACGGCTCGCAAGACGGCGGCCGCTGCGGCCAAAACCAAGACGGTCAAGGCGCGCAGCAAGACCAAGGCGGCCACCAAGACTCCCGCGAAACCCGCCGGCGGCCGTGGGCGCATGGGCACGGCAACCAAGTCCGCGGCTGCGAAGTCTGCGGCGAGGCGCAAGACCAGCGCCAAGAAAGCCCCTCCGAAGAAGGCTGCGGCAACCAAGAAGACCGCCGCCAGGAAGACGACTACGGCGCGCAAGACCGCCGCCGCAAAATCGGCGGCTGCCAAGAAGACGGCGCCCGCAAAGAAGGCTGCGGCCGCGAAGAAGACCATGTCGGCCAAGACCAAGGCTGCCGCGAAGAAGGCGCCGGCCGCCAAGAAGACGGCAACGAAGGCAAAGGCCGCCGCCAAGAGGACGGCGCCCAAGAAGGCGGCCGCCAAGGCTGCGCCGAAGAAAGTCGCAAGCGCCACGAAGGCTGCACCGGCGAAAGCGAAAGCGCCGGCACCATCCAAGATGGCGGCCAAGAAGACCGCGGCGAAGAAGGTGCCGGCCAAGACCGCCGCCAAGGCGAAGCCGCGCAAGTCCGCAAGGGCCTCCGCCAAGGCCAAGACCGCGACGCGGAGGCCAGCAAGGCGTCCGCACAAGCGTCGGATCAGCAAGCTGCCCATGGTGCCCGCGCCCCGCGATCTGCGCGGCGGCGTGCCGATGCCCACCGCAAAAGCCGACAGCTCCGCGTTTCGCGATTTCACGCCTTACGAGCCGGGCCCCGGCGAGGCTTACATGAACGCCGAGCAGCTCGTCCACTTCCTGAAGATCCTGCAGGACTGGCGCACCAACCTCATGGAGGAAGTGGACCGAACCGTCAATCACCTGCAGGACGAGGCATCCAATTTCCCGGACCCGCTGGACCGAGCGGTGCAGGAGGAAGAGTTCGGCATTGAGCTCCGCACCCGCGACCGCGAGCGTCGTCTCATCAAGAAGATCAACGAAACCATCGACCGAATCGACCAGGACGACTACGGCTACTGTGACACGTGCGGTGTGGAAATCGGCCTGCGCCGTCTCGAAGCGAGGCCAACCGCCACCCAATGCGTGGACTGCAAGTCGCTCGACGAACTGCGCGAGCGGCAGTTGCGGGGTTAGATACGGGCGAGCACAGACCTCGTAGGGGCGACCCTTGTGGTCGCGCGCGCCGGCCACCGCCAACACCCGCGATCACACCAACACGTGCGACCACAACGGTCGCCCCTACGAGTCCCTTACCGAAGCCCGTCAGTCCGCAATGACTACTGCGCCACGCTACATCGGACGGTTCGCGCCCACGCCTTCGGGGCCACTGCACTTTGGTTCGCTCGTGACGGCGCTTGCATCCTGGCTTGATGCGCGGCGGGCTCAAGGGCGGTGGCTGCTTCGCATCGACGACGTCGATGCGCCTCGAGTCGACCCGGCTGCGGAGGAGGCGATTGTGCGAGCCCTCGACGCACACCAACTGTACTGGGACGGCGCGATCGTCCGCCAAAGCGACCATGAGGAGCGTTACCGAGCTGCCCTCAGGCGATTGCAGCCCCTGTGCTTTGCCTGCCGCTGCTCGCGGCGCGTCCTCGGCGGCGCCCGGATCTATCCCGGAACCTGTCGCCACCTAGGCTTGGCGAAGAGCGCGACTACCAGCATCCGCGTCCGGGTGGACGATGGTCGAATCGAGTTCGAAGACCGAGTCCAAGGCCGCCACACGCAGCAACTCGCGGACGAATCGGGCGATTTCGTCGTCTGGCGACGGGACGACATGGCGGCCTATCCCCTCGCCGTGGTCGTGGACGACGACGCGATGGGCGTCACCCATGTTCTGCGCGGCGCCGATCTGTTGCCGAACACGCCACGCCAGCTCTACATCGCCGACGCATTGGAAACGCGCCGCCCCTCCTACGCCCACCTGCCCGTGATCGTCGAGACGGGCGGCATCAAGCTATCGAAGCACACCGGTGCCACCGCCCTCGACAATCGATTCGCCCGCCACAACCTCACAAACGCCCTGAACCTCCTCGGCTTCGAGCCTCCCCCTGGCGACATTCCCGAACTGCTCACTTGGGCCGTCGCCAACTGGAACATCCGCAGAGTGCCGGCCGTCGCCGCCTTCACCGGCTTCATTGCCTTGACTTCATAGGACGGCTTTGTCCCGGCCGGTGTCGAGTTCCCTCGCTGCGTTCTATACGGGCGGGGACAAGCCCAGGGACAGCCCCGCCCCTACGGAGCATTCGCTGCAAGTTGGGTGAGCAACCCGTAGTGGACGTTCCCGGCGCGGGAGGCCCTATGCGTTGCGAAATCAGGATGGGAGAACACCGCGTCCGTCTCGACGTAGATGAAGCCACCTGGGGCCAGGCAGGGATGGATGTCCTTGAGGACCGAGGCTAGCAGGGGCGAGTCGAAGGGCGGGTCGAGGAAGATCAGGTCCCAGCGCGGGATGTCTTGCGCGTTCCGTTCGGCCTTGGCTCGGTGCTGGCGCAGGAACGCTTGGGCGTCCGCATGGGCGATCACGACGTTGGCCTCCAGCATCTGCTGGTGCTGGTGCAGCATTCGTACCGCCGCGCCATCTCGGTCCACGAGGGTGGCGTGGGCGGCACCGCGCGAGAGTGCCTCGAATCCGAGCGCACCGGTGCCGGCGAAGAGGTCCAGCACCCGCGCTCCCGCAATGTGCGGCGCGAGCCAGTTGAACAGGGTCTCGCGGGCGCGGTCTGGCGTCGGGCGCAATCCTGGGCTCGGCGCAACGGCAAGCTTCCGCCCCCGCCATTTACCGCCGATAATGCGGATGCGGTTGGCGTTCGCCATCAGAGGCAAATCCAAGGGGCAGCGGACTGGCCTCTGCCGTCACTCGCCCCAAGCGCGCAGCCAACGATCATTCAGCATTCTCAAGACGCATCCAACAGGGAATCCATGGTACTTGCGAGATTCAGAAAGGCACGAACCGAGCGCAAGCCAAGCGAGCCCGATACGGATCCTGTGGCACACGTCCCCGCGCCACCGGAGCGTTCGCGTAGTGACGAAGGGGAGGTCGCGAAATCCAGAGACTCCCTCTGGTCGCGCCTGTCCGGCTCGCTCGCCCGCACGCGCCGCCAGCTCGCCGATGGCATCGGCGAGCTCGTCCTCGGCGAGCGCGTCATCGACGAGGAGGTGCTCGAGGAACTCGAAACCAGTCTCCTCGTGGCCGACGTAGGCATCGAGGCGACAACGCGGATCATGGAGAACCTAGGCCGCCGGGTGTCGCACCGGGAACTGGCGGACACGCGGGCGCTGCACGGCGCGTTGCGCGCCGAGTTGCTCGACATCCTGCTTCCCGTCGCCGCGCCGTTCCACATCGGTGATCACCGCCCCCACGTAGTGCTGGTGGTCGGCGTGAACGGCGCCGGCAAAACCACGTCCATCGGCAAGCTGGCGAAGCGCTTGAAGGGCGACGGCCACTCGGTGTTGCTGGCCGCCGGCGACACCTTCCGCGCCGCTGCGGTGGAACAGCTCGCCGCATGGGGCGAGCGCGAGGACATTCCCGTGGTCGCCCAGGGACAGGGTGCCGATGCCGCCTCCGTGATCTTCGACGCCGTCACTGCGGCCAAGGCACGAGGGATCGACGTGGTGCTGGCGGACACGGCCGGGCGCTTGCAGGCCAAGGCCGCCTTGATGGAGGAGCTCGCCAAGATCAAGCGCGTGACGGCTCGCCTCGGCGACGGCGCGCCACATGAAGTGCTGCTCGTGCTCGATGCTGGCGTCGGACAGAACGCCCTCTCGCAGGTGGCGGAATTCGACCGCGCCGTCGGGCTCACCGGTCTCGCGGTGACCAAGCTCGACGGCACGGCCAAGGCCGGCGTGCTGTTCGCCATCGCCGCCAAGCATGCCCTGCCCGTGAAGTTCATCGGCATCGGCGAGGGCGCGGGCGACCTGCAGCCGTTCGAGCCGGAACCGTTCGTCGACGCGCTGCTGGCCGCGGACGGAACCGCCGAGGCGTCGGGGCACCCCGAAGAAAACAGCCAAGGCCGCTAGCGCCACGCTGGAGAGTGTCGTTGGGAAGCATCGAGTTCGAGCACGTCTCAAGGCGCTTCGACAACGGCGCCGAAGGGCTGCACGATGTGTCCGTGTCCTTCGCCGAAGGCTCGATGGCCTTCATCACCGGACATTCCGGCGCCGGCAAGAGCACCTTCCTAAAGCTGCTGCTCGCCATCGATGCCCCAACGCGAGGTCGCATTCTCGTCGGCGGCGTCGATGTCGTCCGGCTTCCGCGGCGCCGGTTGCCGCTGTATCGACAGCACCTAGGGGCCGTGTTCCAGGACCATCGCCTGCTCGCCCGCCGCAGCGTGTTCGAGAACGTGGCGCTGCCTCTGCGCGTGGTGGGAATGCCCGAACGCGACATAGCCCGACGGGTGCGTGCCGCGTTATCGAGCGTCGAGCTTCTAGACAAGGTGAACCTGCCCCCGCGCTACCTCTCGGTGGGCGAACAGCAGCGGGTGGGAATCGCCCGCGCAGTGGTGAATCGGCCTCGGGTTTTGCTTGCCGACGAGCCGACCGGCAATCTCGATCCGGAGCTGTCGCGGAGCATCATGGGCCTTTTCCGGCAGTTTCATCAGGTCGGCACCACCGTGCTGGTCGCCACGCACGACCGCGCGCTGATCGACGCCTTCGGCGGTCGTGTCGTGGAGCTGGACCACGGCGCGTTGGTCCGCGACGACCGTGCGGCGGACGAAAGATCCGAGCCGTGAACAACTCGCGCACCGAGACCAATCCGCCGGCGCTCGAAGAGGCTGCCGGCGACGAACCGGCCGGGGCTGGCGCCGCCTTGCAAGACGAGGTCACGACGGGCACCCGGCCTGCACCCACGCCCGAGCAGTCTGCGTTTCCTTGGGAACCGGCGCGGCGGCCGTTCGGCACCTTTTTTCGCAACCACTTCCGCGAAGCGCGGGAGAGCCTCGCCTTTATTGCCAGCGCCGTGGGCACGACCCTGCTTGTCTGGCTGCTCATGGGCATCGCCTTGGGGCTTCCGGCGGGTCTGTATGTGTTGCAGGCCAACCTCGCCGGCGTGGCGGAGGGATGGCGCGGCTCGGCCGGCATCTCGGTGTACTTCCAGCCGGGCGCAGAAGCGAGCGTGACGCAAGACCTCGCGGAGAGGCTGCGTACACAGGCAGGGGTAGAAGACGTGCGCCTCATCACGGCGGACGAAGCGCTCGCGGAGTTTCGCGACTATGGCGACCTTGCCGGGGCGGTGGAACTGCTCGACGGCAATCCACTGCCGGCCACCTTGCGCGTCTCCTTCAGCGCGCCGCTCGCCGCACAGGCCGCAGAGGCCCTGAGCGCTAGACTGGGGCAGGAAGAAGCGGTGCAGGATGTGGTAGTCGAAAGCGCCTGGCTCGAACGGGTGGCCTCGCTTTCTGCGCTGGTGCAACGCCTCGGCTGGGTGGTGGCCTTGGTGCTCGGGGCGGGCGCCGTGCTGGTGACCTCCTCTTCGGTTCGGGTGGCGCTGGAATCGAGGCTCGACGAGTTGCGGGTGCTGAAGCTGGTGGGGGGCACCGACCCCTTCATGCGTCGCGCCTTCCTGTACCTCGGCTGCCTCTACGGCCTGGGTGGAGCGGTGTTCGCGGCGATGATCGTTTCGCTGACGCTGTTCACGGTGGAGCGGCCGCTCGCGCGATTGCTTGCCACCTACGGCGGAGACCTTGAATTGCGCGGCTTCGACGCCACATTCGTAGTGGTGCTACTGGGCGTCGGCGCGTTGCTCGGGGTGATCGGTTCGATGGTCGCTTGTCGGCAAAGACTGCGGAACCTGGACATCCTTGCTTGAGGGAACCAAACCGCGCACGCCCTCGACATTGGAAGGTGCCGTTGGAGTTTTCGCGCCAGCGAAAACTCCCAACGCGCCCGAAGGGCGCGCGGGCGCCGCTGGCACTCAACGGGGTCGAGTGCTAAACTCTGCCATGAAGTGTTACCGGAGGTAGCAGATGAGCGCACAAGTCCTCTCCCTAGAGAGCCTCTCGCCGGGCCGCGACTTGGATGCCTACATCCAGACCGTCAATGCCTTCTCCGTGCTGACGCCGGAGGAAGAACGGTCGCTGGCGGAGCGCTTCTATCAGAACGGTGACTTGGTCGCGGCTCGGGAACTCGTGCTGCGCCACCTTCGCTTCGTCGTTCACCTGGCGCGGGGCTACCGCGGCTATGGCCTGCCGGAAGCCGACTTGATCCAGGAAGGCAACGTGGGTCTCATGAAGGCGGTCAAGCGCTTCAACCCGGAAGTGGGCGTGCGCCTCGTCTCCTTCGCCGTGCACTGGATCCGCGCCGAGATGCACGAGTTCATCCTTCGCAACTGGCGCATCGTCAAGGTCGCCACCACCAAGGCGCAGCGCAAGCTGTTCTTCAACCTGCGCGGCAGCAAGAAAAAGCTTGGCTGGCTGAACGCCGCCGAGACCCGAGCCATCGCCAGCGACCTCGGCGTCGAACCCGCGGTCGTCACGCAGATGGAAAGCCGGCTCTCCGCCCACGACCTGGCCTTCGACGGCCATGTGGGAGACGACGACGATGACGGTCCCGTCGCCCCCATGCACTATCTCGAAGACGCCTCCAACCCAGCCGATCTAGTGGCGGAGGAAGATGCCGGCAATGTCGCCGCCGCTGGTCTGCACAGCGCCATGAGGCAACTCGACGACCGCAGCCGCGACATCCTGAGCGCCCGCTGGCTCAGCGACGGCAAGGAAACCCTCCAATCCCTCGCCGACCGCTACGGCGTCTCCGCCGAACGCATCCGCCAACTCGAAAAGAACGCCATGAAGAAGATCCGCAAGTTCATGGAAGCGGAGGCCATAACCGCGTGATTCTGAAGGGAGGGCGTCTCGCCCTCCCCGACCGGAGGCGAGCGCCGGCGAACCCGTAGGCCAGCAGTTGCATAACGACTGCCGGACCGCTCGTAGAGCGCTGTCCTTGTGGCACTTTGCGAAAACGGGCGCGCCTTGCGGCGCGTGGGAGGGCGAGACGCCCTCCCTCCAAACGGCCTGTATGGGAGATAAACCGTGGACGCCCGCAATGAAGGTCGGGTATATGTACGGCGACGTGGGCGCAGCACTGCGGCGCAGGAGCGGGCCCTCGTCGAACTCGCGCCGCGCTACGTCGTGACGCCGCCGGCGCACGGCCGGGATTGGGACGAGGCCTTTGGTCGCGCCGGGCCGCTTCTGGTCGAGATCGGTTTTGGCATGGGTGACGCGCTCGCTGCCTTCGCGAGCGCCCATGCGGATTGGAACTGCGTCGGCATCGAGGTCTATCGCCCCGGCATCGGCGCCCTGATGCTCGCCTGCGAACGCGAGGAACTCGCCAATGTCCGCATCGTCGAAGCGGAGGCGATGACGGTGCTGCGGCGTCACCGAGCGGCAAGCATGAACCGCATCCACGCCTTCTTCCCGGACCCTTGGCCCAAGAAGCGCCACCACAAGCGCCGGCTGGTGAACGCCGAGTTCGCGCAGGAGGCGGCCCGCTGCCTCGTGCCCGACGGAGTATTGGCCCTCGCCACCGACTGGCGCGAGTACGCCGAACAAATGCTGCTCACTTTCGAAACCTCCCCCGCACTCGACGGTGGCGAGACCGGACGCCCGCCGGAACGACCGCAAACCCCATTCGAAACCAAGGGCGCCGCCGCCGGCCACCACATCACCGACCTCGCCTACCGCCGCATCTGACGCAAGGCCGGTGGCGTCGGGCGGAGCAGTTCGCTATAACCGTCCTTCGAGCTTGCAGGGGGGCCGCTGAAATGGAGACGGAAGAGCACCAGCGCGAGGACGATCGTGAATCGTGGGACGCGTACTGCGCCGCGGGGATCGCGCGGGCCGAGGAGCTCGGCAACCGCGGGCCGATGCGGTTCGGTGCCAATGGACGCCTCGAACAGGACATCCTGGATGCGTACCGGCGCACCGGTTTCTACGTCTTCACGGGCGTCTTGGAACAGGCGGAGGTCGACGAGCTGAAGCGGGAGTTCGACGAAATCCTGGACAACGCCCCGGCTAGCGTGGATGCCGAGGTGGACCACGAAGGCCGCCCGGTGAAGTATCTCGGCTACTACTCGATGTCCACGGACGATGTGTTTCGCGGCCACGGCACCGAGCCCACGGACGAGGAAGCCGCTCCCCGCGCCGTGGTGGGCCTCGTCTCCCATCCGCTGATGATGATGGACTCGGCGCTACGCGTGTACGCCCACCCGAAGATTCTCGCCACCGTCGCAAGCGTCAACGGCGAGGACTTCGTTCCCTTTCACGAGAGCATCTTCCACAAGGGCGCCGGCGAAGGCCCGCCGACGCCGTGGCATCAGGATGGCCGCACCCACTGGACCGAAGACGGCCACGCTCTCGAACAGCCGGACGGCAGCGGCAAGACCCACGGCTTCAACTTCTCCGTCTCCTGGTCGCACTGCACGCCAGAGAACTGCCTGTGGGTCGTTCCGGGCAGCCATCGCAAGTGGCGGCTTGCAAACGACGGCAAGTTCCCGCCCATCACCGAGCGCCTGCCGAACGCCGTGCCGGCCCTGCTTGAACCCGGCGACTGCGTGATGGTCAACCGCAGTTCGCTGCACGGCTCCTACCCGAACCGCTCGCCGGAGCGGCGCATCACGATGGTGCTCGGCTATCACAACCGCGCCTCGGCCATCGGCGCGGAGACCACCAACGTGCACGCCTTCAAAACGCCGGGGCAGAAGAAGAAAATCAAGTACAGCGAAGACTATGTGCTGAAGCGTGCGCGCATGATTCCCCTCGCCATCGATGCCCGTCGGCAGCGCTACCCCCACGAGACGCCCCACGACTACAAGGGTGGCTATATCGGCGGCGGCGAGTGGAACGAGGCGGCGCGGGCGGAGATCAGCCGCGAGGGCGACGAATACTGGCAGCGGGACATCACGCTCTGACGCTTCCAGGGGACCGGCTCGAAGCCGGGCGTCTGTCGCGTGCTGCCCACATGCGCGCAGAGTCGATGGGCGCACAAGGCCGGGACTGGATTGCGCATTTGCCGGACCTCGTCAGGGAGCTCGAGCAGCTTTGGGATGTTGAGGCAGGCGTCTCGCTCGCTGGTGGTTCCGAAAGCCTGGTCGCGGAGGCAACTCTGGCCGATGGCACTGGCGCAGTGCTCAAGATCGGGTTGCCCGGAAGCGCAGACATTCGCGCCGAAGCGACGGTCTTTCGTCTTGCGGCCGGGCGCGGCTACGCACAACTGCTGGCCCACGACGCCGAGCGCAATGCGCTTTTGCTCGAGCGCCTTGGAATGCCGCTCAGCCGGCGCTGCGAATCCACGGGAGCACGCATTCGCGCCATATGTCGGACCTTTGACGACGCCTGGGTCACCGCCGGGTTGGATCACGGCCTCATGACCGGCGCGGAAAAGGCCCGCTGGCTGGCAGACTTTATCGCTGAGCAATGGCACGTCCTCGGCCAGCCGTGCTCCGCCAAGGCGAAGAATCAGGCGCTCGACTACGCCGAGGAACGCGCCGCAGCCTTCAGTCCCGAGGAGTCCGTTCTGGTGCATGGCGATGCCCACGCCGAGAACACGCTCATCGCCGAAGACCCGGGCGCGGATGCGTGCTTGCGCTGCAAGTTCATCGACCCCGACGGCCTAATCGCCGAGAAAGCCTGCGACCTCGCCCCGATCATGCGCGACTGGAGCGAGGAACTCCTCGCTGGCGACACCGAAGCGCTAACCCGCGCCAGATGCGACCTCTTGGCCGAACTCACCGACGTTCCTACTCGCCCCATCTGGCAATGGGGCTACATGGAGAGAGTCTCCACCGGCCTCGTGATGCTCGCCATCGGCCAGCGAGAGGAGGCGCGCCAAACCTTGGCCGTAGCCGACGGCCTAGTCGGGGTTACCCCGCCACATTGACGGGCCGAACGGCAGGCGGGCCGACGCGCTGGGTAGTTGGGTAGGTTGATCAACTGGACTGGATGGAATGCGGTCGCCGATGGCCATATAGCGGAGACGTGGCGTCAGAACTCGCGTGCAGGACGCTAATCGACGGACTGAAGCAGCCATTCGAGGCATGTCGGCTACCGGCACTTCCGCTGCCGAGCGCAGGAGAAGATCCGAGTGCCACAATCCTTGCATCAAACGACCGGCAGCCGCTACTCTTGTTCAAATTTTCAACAACGGGCGGTGTGAATGTGGCAACCATGAACTTCAGCGTTCCGGACGATCTCAAGACGGCTTTCAACGAGACGTTCCGGGGCTACAACAAGAGCGCCATCGTTGCGACGCTGATGCGTGAGGCCATTGACCGTGAAGAGGCCGAGCGCCAAGGCAAGGCAGCCGTCGCGCGCATCCTGGGCCGTCGCTGGCGCGCGCCTGTGGTCGCGCCGAAGCGGGTTCGAGCGGCACGGCTGAATGACCGCCCGTGATCGTCGTCGTTGACGCCAGCGTAGCTCTCAAGTGGTTCCTCAGATGGCACCCTGAAGAGGCAGACGCCGATGCTGCGGCCGCCATCCTCCAGGCCGTTGGCGACGGGCGTCTTCAGATGTTGCAGCCGCCGCATTTCATCGCCGAAGTGGCGGCAGTGTTGACTCGAGTGAAGCCGGATGGCGCACTGCAGGACCTAGACGACCTCGGACAGGTCGATTGGACAGTTGGGGAATCGTCGGCGATTTACGCGCAGGCGGCAACACTCGCCATCCGATTGCGGCACCACCTGTTCGACACGCTCTACCACGCGACGTCGCTGTCGACCCCCGGTGCGATGCTTGTCACCGCCGACGATGCCTACTTCGACAAGGCGGTACCGGTAGGCCGCATCGTCCGATTGGCGGACTTCGCCCTGACGACGGAATAATGCGCCGTTGCTCGGATCGAACGCGCGGGGACGCCGGGACGCGGACGCTCAAGGAACCGGCTTCTGGCGACTTCGCCCGGGCGGGTCCAGGGGCACCGTGGATTGCTTGCGGGGAAGCCGAAGTAGCCGCCGAGCTTCTGCGGGGGGGGGGTCGCGCGACCACAGTGGATCGCGTCCTCTTACAGCATCCCTGCCGCCCGCGCCCAGCGGTACTTGGCGCCGAGTACTGCCACCGGCTTTTCCGCCGTGTAGGGGTAGGCGAGGATGTCGCGATCCATCAGATAGTCGCAGGCTTGTTCGATCTCGACGTCGCCCACCAGCGATGCCACCACCGGTTTGTCAATGCCCTTGGCTCGCGCTTCGGCCACCGCTTCGCCGAGCAGCTCCGCGAACACCATGGGCGGCGTGATGATGGTGTGCCAGTAGCCGATTACCAACGAGTGGATGCGCTCGTCGTTGAGCGATAGGTCGATGGTGGCGCGATAGGTGGTGGGCGGCTCCCCGCCGGTGATGTCCACGGGATTGCCGGCGGCGCCGAACGGCGGGATGTACTCCCGGAACGCGGCATCGAGGTCGTCCGGCATCGGCATGAGCGTCAGGTCGTTGTCCGCGCAGGCGTCGGAGAGCAGCACGCCGGAGCCGCCGGCACCGGTGAGGATCAGCACGTTTTCGCCCTTCGGCGTCGGCAGCACCTGCAGCCCGCGGGCAAACTCCAGCATGTCGTTCAGGCTCTGGGCGCGGATCACCCCGCTCTGGCGCAGCACGGCGTCGTACACCCGGTCGTCGCCCGCCAATGCCCCGGTGTGCGAGTTCGCCGCGCGCGCGCCCAGAGACGTGCGGCCAGCCTTCAGCACCACCACGGGCTTGCTCTTCGACACGCGCTTTGCGACGTCAGCAAAGGCACGGCCGTCCTTGAGGTCTTCCACGTGCATGGCGATGACCTCGGTGTTTGGGTCCTGCTCGAAGAACGTCAACAGGTCGTCTTCGTCGATGTCGGCCTTGTTGCCAAGACCGACGATCGCGGAAACACCCATCTTCGCCGAGCGGCTGAAGCCGACGATGGCCATGCCGACGCCGCCGCTCTGCGACGACAGCGCCACCTTGCCCTTCTCGCCATAGGGCGTGCAGAAGGTGGCGCAAAGGTTCTTGTGGGTGTAGTAGAAACCGTAGATGTTCGGCCCCATCAGGCGCACGTTGTTCTCCCGCGCCACCTGCACAATCTCCGCTTGCAGCTCGTGCTCGCCCACCTCGGCGAAACCGGACGGGATCAGCACCGCGCCGGGGATGCCCTTCTCGCCGCACTCGCCGAGCGCGTTCGCCACCAGCGCCGCCGGGATGCAGAAGATGGCAATGTCGATGTTGCCCGGAACCTCGGTGACGCTGGTGTAGCACTTGCGCCCGAGCACCTCCGTCTCGCGCGGATGGATCGGGAAGATCTCGCCTTGGTAGCCGCCGTCGATGAGGTTCTTCATCACCGAATTGCCGATCTTGCCCTCGCCAGCGGAAGCGCCGATCACGGCCACCCCATCCGGTTGCATGATCCGCGTCATGGCACCCAGGATTTCGTCGTGGCTCGGCCGATAGCGGGGCGGCGCGGGGTCGAAGTCGAGCAGGATGCGGGTGTCCACGGCGCAAACGCCGTCCGGTGTCGCGAACACCGGGTTCAAGTCCATCTCGCTGATCTCGGGGAAGTCGCTGATGAGCTGCGAGACGTTGGCGATCAGTCCCGCGAGAGCAGCCCGATCGACCGCGGGTCCGCCGCGCACGCCGCGCAGCACCTCGGCGCCGGCGATCTCGTCGAGCATTGCGCCGGCGTCGCCCTCCGTCGCCGGGGCAAGGCGGAAGGTCACGTCCTTCAGCACCTCCACCAGAATGCCGCCCAGGCCAAACGCCACCAGCTTGCCGAAGCTTGGATCGGTGACGCCGCCGACGATCACTTCCTGCGCAGCCTGCATTTGCTGCTGCACCTGCACCCCAAGAATGTCCGCGTCCGCGTCGTAGTCGCGAGCCGCCGCCACGATCCGGTCGTATGCCGCCACCGCGTCGTCGCGGCCTTCAATGCCGGTGATCACGCCGCCGGCATCGGTCTTGTGCAGGATGTCCGGCGAGACGATCTTCATCACCACCGGATAGCCGATTTCATCGGCGATATCCCCGGCCAGCGCGGCCGTAGTGGCCATGCCCTCTTCCGGCACCGGAATGCCATAGGCGTCGCAAACCTGCTTCGCCTCAAGCGCCGTCAACGACGCCCGGCTCTCAGTTCGGACCTTCGCAAGCACGTCCCGTACGGCATCCCGATTCGGCATGACCCTCTCCCTTCGTTCCCTTTGCGCGAAGCGCGCTAACTTACCACGGCGAGTACACCGGTCGCGCTCTTGGCAGGGCGCTCCTGAGGAGCATCCACCCTCCCCAGTCCGTCACTCCATCCACAGACGCCGGCTGGCGTCGAGTGGGGCGTCGGCGACTTCGCTGCCGTTGTCGGTGAACAGCATGGTCGCGCGGTGCGTGGCTTCGTAGGTGGGCCACTGCGGCGCGCCGGATGTGTTCGGGTTGCCGTCGCGGGCGAAGGCGAGGTAGCGGGACATTACCGAGCGCGACAGGCTGGCGATGGCCTCGCCCTTGCCGCAGAAGCGCTGCATGGCTTCGATGCCGTAGGTGCCCCAGACGAAGGGGATGTCGAGGGAGTGGCAGGATTGCAGGGCGGGGTCTGCCGGGGATTCGTGGTCGAAGCGGTACATCCACACGTTGCGCGAGTGCTTGAGGTGGCATTCCGCCGTGCGCGCGGCGGGGATGCGGAACATCCGGTCCGTGGAGATCGCCGCCAGCACATCGCCAGGGGCGTTGCGCAAGCTCGACTCCGCACGGTCTTGCTCGTAGGTGGCCACCGCCACTTCGGCGTTGTCGCCAAAGGCGTCTCGCGCCGCTTCCAGCAAGCGTGGACGTTCCACGGCGGGCCGGCCGAAAGTGGTGAACAGTGTCGATTCGTCGCGGGTGTGGCCGATCATCAGCGGCATGTCGCGAGTGAACTGGCCTCGCGCCAGCACTTCAGCGGCGTCTTCCGCGATCACGGTGCCATCGAGAGTCGGCCCCCAGCGGGCGCCGGGGATGCGCGACTGGCACTCTAGAATCTGCCCGGCCGCGGCTTCACGCATTTTGTCAAAGCCGCCAAACTCCGCCGCCAACGCCGCGGCCGTGCGTTCGGCATCCTCGGCGGACACGGGTGGGATCAGCGAACCGCTCATGGGCACGGCGCGGTCGAAGCAGCCCTCGGCCGCCGGCATCGCCATCAACTGCGCGATGTCGAAACCGCCAGCCGACTGGCCGAACACGGTGACGTTGCCTGGATCGCCGCCGAACGCCTCGATCTCGGCCCGAACCCAACGCAACGCCGCCGCTTGGTCCAGCAACGCCTCGTTGCCGCTCGAGCCGAGCTCGGCTGCATGGAGGAATCCCAACGCACCGAGCCGATAGTTCACGGTGACCACCACCACATCGCCAATCCGCGCCAGGTGTTCACCGTTGACGCGGGGCTGAGAACCGGCACCGACGGTGTTGCCGCCACCGTGGATCCACACCATCACGGGGCGCTCGGCGTCGTCAGGCGCTGGCGTCCAGACGTTGAGGTAGAGGCAATCCTCGCTGGTTTCGTGGGTGGCGATGCCGATGAGCTCTCCCACCGCGCCGGGCAGCTTCGATTGAATGGCGCAGGGGCCGAAGTCCAGCGCATCGCGGACGCCAGCCCAAGGTTCGGCTGGCGTCGGCGCCTGCCAACGCAGATCGCCCACGGGTGGCCGGGCAAACGGAATGCCGCGGAAGGTGTGGACGCCGGCGGCGGAACGGCCGCGCAAGCGACCGAAGCTGGTTTCAACGATGGTCATGGGATGCCCTCGGCAATGGGTCGTGGTTGGTGTTTACGTTAAGCGTCTTGCGCGATGGAGGGCGGGACGCCCTCCCTCCAGATGGGTGCTAAGCGAATCGCTGGCCGACGACCAAGCCACTTGAGGAAAGGAATTCGCCCGCTGGCATCTTGCCGGCTCCTGCAGGGCGCACGCGCAGCACTTCGATGCCCCCGTCGGCGGTCGCCACCGTGAAGCCCGTTGCGCTTACCCTGACAATCGTCCCGGGGTCGCCTCCGGCGTCGCTCGGCCGGCAGTCGAACAACTGCAGACGGTCCTCCCCGAGCATGGTCCACGCGCCGGGCTGGGGATTGGCGCCGCGGATGAGGTTGTAGACATCCCGCGTCGGCTTGCTCCAATCGATCTCGGCATCGTCTGCCCGACACCAGCTCTCGTAGCTGCCAGCGTTCGGATCCTGGGCAATCTTCGGCGCGATTCCCGCCCTCACTTGGTCGACCGCTTCCAGCATCGCGGTGACTCCCAAGGGAAACAGGTGACCGAAGTAGATGCTGCCCACCGTGTCATCCGGCCCGATGGACACCTCCTTTTGCAGCAGGATCGGGCCCGTGTCGAGGCCGTCATCCGGCCAGAAGATGGAAAGCCCGGTAACGGTTTCGCCGAAGATGATGGGCCAGTTGATGGCGCTCGGCCCCTTGTGCATCGGCAACAGGGAAGGGTGGTACTGAATGGTGCCTCGGGTCGGCACGTTGAGGGTGGCTTCCGGCACGAACAGCGTGACGTAAGCCATCACGCACAAGTCGGGGGCGAACTCCCGCATCCCTTCCCGCACCGACTCGCGCCGAAACGAGCGCGGCTGCAGCAGGGGAAGTCCGCGTTCCACGGCAGCGGCCTTCAACGGGTCCGGCGGCCCGTCGCCATCCGGTGCCGTGTACACGGCAACGACGTTCTCGCCCCGTTCGAGCAGTGCCTCGAGCACCGCCCGGCCGAACGCCTGCTGCCCGTTGACGATGATGCGCATGTCGCCCGGTTCGCTCATGAGACTCGCGCGCTCCTACGGCGATGGAGGGCGAGACGCCCTCCCTCCAGAAGGTCGTGCATTTATGCAGAGCTTCCCCTACGAATAGCCGCACACGCCCTGGTCGATCACCACGTCGCCGTTCTGATTCGTGGTGCGGAACAGGGCCTTGCCGCCGTTCGCCCACATGGAGACGGTGAGCTCGTCGCCTGGTATCACCGGTCGGGAAAAGCGGGCGTTCATGGAGCGAAAGCGGGATGGGTCGCCAGCGCACAAGGCGTGCAGCAGGGCCCGACCGGTGAAGCCGTAGGTACACAGCCCATGCAGGATGGGCTTGTCGAACCCTCCCATGGCGGCGAAGGACGGGTCGGAATGCAGCGGATTGCGGTCCCCGGAGAGGCGATAGGTTAGCGCTTGGTCTTCCCTGGTCGCGTAGGTGACCTGGTGAGTGGGTTCGTCGTCCGGAAACTCGACCTTGTCCGAAGGGCCGCGGTCGCCGCCCCAGCCGCCCTCGCCGCGGCAGAAAAGCATGGAACGGGTCTTGAGCAGCGGCTTGCCGGTGGCCTTGTTGACCGCTTCCGCCTCGAACTCCAGCACCGCCGCGCTGCCCTTGTCGTAGATGCCGACGATCTTGCCGGTGCTCTCGAGCTCGCCGTCCGCCGGAATCTCGTCGAAGAGCTCGAAGCCCTGCTCGCCATGCACCATCATCGCCGCATTGAAGCTGCCCACCTTGCCCATCGGCGTGCCGCCGCCGCCGATGATGACGGCAAAGGTCGGCAGCACGCGCTGCTCAACGTCCTTGGTGTTCTCGGTGGTGAACTGGAGTTCGTCGGTGCCGGCACCCACGCCGACTGCATAGAGCAGTGCGTCCTTCGAGTTCCAGCTACGGGAGACGGGGCCGCCGGTCTCGCCAACGGCATCGGGGTTGATGGGCATGGAAAGGCATCCCTACAAGCAAAGGTGAAGTGCGTCATTGAAGCACGGACCGAACCGCGATTCATCACCGGTGGAGCGGGCGCGTCGGCAGTTTGCTACCCGAACTGCTGGCCTACGATTCGCGTGCGCTACAACTCAAGCTGCTCGAAGGTCTGGATCGGCAGGAAAAGCCGACGGGGAAGGGACGGGAACCGCATGAAGCCGTAGCGCTCGTAGAACCGAGCGGCACGGTCGTTCTTGGCGTCCACGATCATCGCGTGGACGGCGACTGTCTCGCTCGCCCTGACCACGCGACGGATGGCGTCGAGCAGGAGGGATTCACCGAGTCCACGGCCCTGCTGCGGACTCGCGATGGCCAATCGACCCAGCAAGACGGCGGGAACCGCATAGTGAGGCAGGCGCTTTCCTACGTCGGCGGGAAGGTCGGCTTTGGCAAAGCTCGCCGCGCTGAGGGTGTAGTACCCCGCGACTTCGGTGGGAGATTCGCCGACCGCAACGAAAACCCGAGCGATCCTTCGACGGACATCCTGTGACGCTTGACGTTGCAGGTATCCATCGAGCGCCGGCTCGCCGCACGAAAAAGTCGCTCGGTCATGCCGAGGGCCAAGCGGCTCAATGACGAGTGCGGGTTCATCCACCGACGCGCCTGCGATAGCGCTTCGCGGCGTTCTGTAGGGTCGCGTTGGGCTCAGGAGGGTCCAACAACGCGTTGTGAAGAACATCCCAGTCTAGTGTCGCGAGAACGACTTGCTCATGCGACTCGATTACTCGGTCGGCCGCCGCAACAGCGTTACCGAGCACAAACGCGCTCATGGTCGTCTCCGCATAGGCGGCCGCACGCTCAAGCTTGCGCTTGGTCTTGAAATCCAAGCGCAAATGCACACGTGCCTGCTTCAAATTTTGGGTTGCCGCCATCTGTTGCGCCTCCGTACCGACTTCAATTGTACGCCACTTTGGCGTACGTGGTGGTTGGACGATGTGGGGCGAGGATGCCTTCCCGCCGGACGCCTTGCTATGCTTCTGCGTCGCGGAGCGCGAACTGGTGGAGGGAGATCATGGAACGCAGCTTGCGGGGCACCGTTGCCATTGCCGGTGTGGGCGAGACGGCCTACTACAAGCGCGGGCAGGCGCCGGATGCGGAGTTTAAGCTGGCGCTAATGGCGGTGCTGGCAGCTTGCGAGGACGCCGGCATTTCGCCGAAGCAAGTAGATGGGTTCGCGTCCTTCTCGAATGATCGCAGCGATCCTTCGCGGCTGGCGGCGGCGCTTGGCATTCACGATCTGCGCTTCGCCAACATGCAGTGGGGCGGCGGTGGGGGCGGCGGCTCCGGTGCCCTCGCCAATGCTGCGGCGGCGGTGGCGACGGGGATGGCCGAGTGCGTGGTCGTGTTCCGAGCGCTGGCGCAGGGGCAATTCGGGCGGTTCGGCCAAGGCCCGGTGCGCAACGTCATTTCCGGCGACGGCGCGCACACGGTTCCGTATGGCCTCATGTCGCCGGCGCAGAGCTTCGCCATGAAGGTGAAGCGCTTCATGCACGAGCATGGGGTGGAGCAGAGCGCGCTGCGGGCGCTGTCGCTGGCGTCGTATCACCATGCCCAGAACAACCCGAGGGCAGTGATGTACGGGCGGCCGCTCACCGAAGAGAAGTACGACGACTCGCGCTGGATCGTCGAGCCGTTCCATCTGTTCGACTGCTGCCTCGAGAACGACGGCGCCGCGGCCATGATCGTGGTGCCGGCCGAACGCGCCCAGGACTACCCACACAAGCCGACGTACCTCTTGGGCGCGGTGTCCGGCTCGCACTATCGCGCCGGCGCCAGCGTTCACAATGCACCCGACTACGCCACCTCCACCTTCAAGACCTGCGCTCCCCGGCTCTACGACATGGCCGAGGTGGGGCCAGGCGACGTGGACGTGCTGCAGTGCTACGAGAACTTCACTGGCGGCGTGCTGATGAGCATCGTCGAACACGGCTTCTGCGAGCCGGACGAGTGCAACGAGTTTCTGGTGAAGGAAAACTTGGTGGCACCGGACGGCGAGTTGCCCACCAACACAAGCGGCGGCAATCTGGCGGAGTGCTACATGCACGGCCTGGGGCTCAACATCGAGGCGGTGCGGCAGATTCGCGGTGAGTCCAGCAATCAGGTGGAGGACGTGGACATCTCGATGGTGGTCTCCGGCCCCATGGTGACCCCGGTGAGCTCCTGCATCTTCGGCACGGAGGCGACGTTGTGAGCGGCGGCACGGGATATCTCCATTCTGGGCTGCCGAAGCCGGTTCCCGCAGCAGACGGCTTGGACGCGCCGTTCTGGGAGGGCGTTGCCGAGGGCAAGCTCAAGCTGCAGAGGTGCAGGGCATGCGGGCGCTGGCAATGGGGGCCGGAGTGGATCTGCCACAACTGCCACAGCGACGACTTGGTCTTCGAGGAAGTGCCGCCAGTGGGGCGCATCTACAGCTTCGAGCGGGTGTGGCATCCGGTGCATCCGGCGCTCAAGGACCAGGGGCCTTACATCGTTGTGCTGGTGGAGTTCCCGGAGCACGACCAGGCGCGCATCGTCGGCAATCTCCTGGGCGACCCGCATCAGGACGTGGCGATTGGCGATGAGGTGCACGCGGTTTTCGAGCACCACCAGGATGAGGACCCGGCATTCTCGCTGGTGCAGTGGCAGGTCGCCTGACGGGCGCCAACGCTCTCCTTCGGCGAGGGCAAGATGCCCTCCCTCGTACGGACCTCGCCAGCAACCGAAGTCTGCGCTTCCTAGGAGCGTGCGCCGTAGAAATGGCGCGACAGCGTCATTCTACGGCGCGAGGTCATAGGTAGGTGGGGGCTGGGGCCAGACGCCGAGCGCTAGCGAGGGGTTTGGCGGCGCTAGGGCGGTGCCTCAGCCTCGGGTCCGTAGCGCTTGTCGGAGCGGCGCTAGCGGAAAATCTGCGCTTCGTCGATGCAGCCGACGCCAGCGGGCTCACCTTCACCCACGTCAACGGCATGACCGGAGAGCTGTGGATGGCGGAGATGATGGGGGCTGGCGCCGGCATCCTCGACTTCGACAGCGACGGGCGCATGGATGTTTGGCTGGTTCAGGGGGGGCCGCTCGAGGGCGACGGGTTGCGGCCTTGTGATCGGCTGTTTCGGAATGTCAGCGATGCCGATGGGCTTCGCTTTGAAGACGTGACGGATCGTTCCGGCATTTGCGCGGACCGCTATGGCATGGGCATCGCCACCGGCGACATCGACAACGACGGCGATGCCGATGTCTTTCTCGCCAACTTCGGCGCCAATCAACTGTTCGAGAATCTGGGCGAAGGCCACTTTCGAGACATCACTGCGCGCTCCGGCATCGCGGGCGAACGCTGGTCGGTGAGCGCGAGCCTTGCCGACTACGACGGCGATGGGCTCTTGGATCTGTATGTCGCCAACTATGTGGACTTTCGACTCGACAACCATCGCACTTGCTACAGCACGGCATCCACCCCGGGCTACTGTGCGCCGACTGCATATCGGCCTGTGTCCGACCGGCTGTATCGCAACCTTGGCGGGGGCCGATTCGAGGACGCGACCGCTGCCGCCGGCGTCGAGGGCCCCTATGGCGGCGCCTTGGGCATCGTTGCGGACGACTTCGACGGCGATGGCGACGTGGATTTCTATGTTGCCAACGATCAGATGGAGAACCGCATGTGGCTGAACCAAGGCGAGGGCCGGTTCGAGGACGACGCCCTCTTCGCCGGGGTCGCCGTGAACGCCGACGGCGACGCGGAGGCGAGCATGGGCGTCGCCGCCGCCGACTTCGATGCCGACTGCGACGTGGATCTCTTCATGACCCACCTCGCGGTGCAAACCAACACGCTCTACGTCAACGACGGCAAGGGCTGGTTTCTCGATCGCTCGGCGGTGACGGGGGTCGCCGCCGACAGCATTCCCTTCACAGGCTTCGGCACGGGTTGGTTCGATGCCGACAACGACGGCGACCTCGACATCTTCAGCGCCAACGGCGCAGTGACGGCCATCGCAGGGCAGCCGCCGGGCCCCTTGGGCCTGCCGCTGCGCCAGCGCAACCAAATCTGGCGCCTCGACTCAGGTCGTTATGCGGAAGTGTCCGGCGTCGAGGCATTCGCGCTGGAGGAGGTGAGCCGGGGCGCGGCACTCGGCGATCTCGACAACGACGGCGATCTCGACATCGTGGTCACGAACAACCGCGGGCCGGCGCGGCTCTATCGCAACGACACCGAGGGCGGGCATTGGCTGGGCGTTGCCCTATCCGGCCAAGCCGGGCTGGCAATCGGCACGACCATCTCCCTCGATGGCGAGCCCTGCACCGCCCGCCGCATCGCCACCGACGGCAGCTACGCCTCCGCCCGCGATCCGCGCGTCGTCTTTGGCCTCGGCAAAGACGACTCCCCCCGCTCGGTCCACGTCCACTGGCCGGACGGCTTCGAGCAGCGCGTCGGCCCTCTAGTGCCAAACCGCTACCACGCGATACAACGCGGACCGTAAAGCCTTGCCGCGAAAGCGACGCAGCCTCTGGTTAGGGCAAAGCGACCTTGCCCGCGGCGTAGTCACGGGCCCATTGGAGGTGCCAGTCATTGGTGTCGTCTGATTCGACGGGCACGAACTGGGCGGCGGTCGCGAGGGGGGCTCGGCTGGCGTGGTGATAGACGATGCGCTCGGTTGTGACGCCTTCGGTCAGTTCGAGAAAGAGTGGGATGTAATCGGTGCCGCCGGCGAAGACGAGGCGGCTGGTTCCTTCGCTAGGCAGGCGGCGGAGGTCATTGTAGGAATCTCGTGGGCGCCGGCGTTTGTAGGTGGCTACGCCGTTGCTGAACGTAATGTCGTAGGTTGGGGTGAGGAAGTCCGACTCGATGAGACCCCAGCCGGCCGAGAGGATGAAAAGGTTCTCGGGCTCGACCCCCTCTGCCAGCGTGCGATAGGCGTCGTCTTCGTATAGCCGCCAGGCTGGCAACAGACCCAAGGGATTGTCTTCGGGCGTACCGTTGTAGGCGACAAGTGCGTCCCGGAAGGTCTGGATGCCGTCGGCGCGGTCGTCGGGTCGGCGATAGGCCATTCCCGGGTCGCTCGGCGCAACGCCCGGTTCGGCCACGAACACGACAGGGCGGCCGTCGGGCAGAACCATGTGGCCGGCACTCGCTACCTTGTCTTCGCCGCCCTGAATCACCACCACGGTTCTGGGCGGGCCCGAGTATCTAGTCCGGGGAGCCATTGCGGCGGTTCCCGCATCGGCTGCGGGCGCAGTTGGCGGCATAGCAGCACGTGCTTCGGCCACGGCGGGCGGCGCCTCAGCCGTCGCAGGAGGAGTTGGGACGTTGCCCCGCGTTGAGGGCTCTTGCTGCGAGGGGAAGCCCCTCGTGCTCCCCCGCGCTGAGGGCTCTTTCATCGAGGGGAAGCCCCTCGTGCTCCCCCGCGCTGAGGGCTCCTTCATCGAGGGGAAGCCCCTCGTGCTCCCCCGCGCTGAGGGCTCCTGCCAAGCCGGCTCCGTCGCTGGTGGCGCGGCAGCCGGTGCCGCCTCCTCGCCGGCAGTCACGTCCGAGAGAGCAAAGGTGAATTGGGTGCTGGCGCCAACTCGCGCACCCTCTTGGTGAACAATCGTCACGTCCGCCAAAGCGGCGAACTTGCGCCCGCGCAAGGCGTTTACCACGCTGGCGTATCGGTTTTGCAGCCCCATTTCGTTGTGCAGGTCGCCGGCGCGCACGGTCACCGTTTGCTGGTTCGCGTCTCTCGCCGGCGCGATCACGGTGGCGAAGGTAAACAGGCGAATGCGGTCCGCTTCGCTGCGGGCCTCTTCGGCGCCGGCAGGGGGGCTGGCGGGAGCGCCCGCTTCTGTCGTGGGGGTGGTATCGCTGCCTTCGCTGTCGCTGTCGCCTGTGGCGGCTTCCTCAGCGGCCTTCTGCAAACCGCCGGAACGAAAGAAGGTGAGGGTGGCGGAGTGCAGGTTCACTTCCTGCGTGGACCAGCCGGCCTTGAGCCAGGCGTTGGATTGGCTCTTGCCAGTGTTGGCCCACCAGGCGGGATAGATCAAGGCGGAGCGCGGCAGGGGATTGGCCAGAATGGATCGAATCTCGGCGAAGGTGGTCTTCCAGACATCGCCTTCGACGTCGCACAGGTGATGGTAAAGCGGGGCGTACTTCGGGCCGACACCGGGTGGTCGTTCCTTGGGGGTTGGCGGTACCCGGGCCTGGGGTGCAGGGGCGGACTCCTCCTTTGACGGGAGTCCCCTCGTGCGGGGCTCCTCCACAGGCACCCTCGGCGCCGCGTCCGTCCCGACAAGGTCGTCGATGCTCCCGGCCGGCTCAGCCGGCGCCCCGGATGCGGACCGACCAAGGACGAAGAGCCGACGCAGGAAGCCGACCGCACGCGCCAGCAAACCACGCGAAGCGGCTTGCTGTTGCTTCCGTTCGGTCGTGTCTGACGTCGAGGTCACGTCACAAATCTTATCAGGTGTTCCATAGCAACACGGTGCTAACCCAACTCCAAAGCAACTGCCCCGTAGGAGCGGGCTTGTCCCCGCCCATCTCGAATGTAACGCCAGAACCCGCATTGAACGCATCGACGAATTCTGGGAGCGCAACGACCTGTAGGTCCGCAAGCGCACCATGCTACTTTCTGCGCGCAATGAGCCAATCCCGGACGATCCTTCGCCGCCTGAACCGCCTCGGTTGGCTGCTGGCAAACCTCGGCGCCTGCGTGCAGTTCGCTGGCGGCGCCGTCGGTTTCCTGAAGCGCGCCACGCGCACCTTGGCAGCGGGACAGTGGCGACATCTCGTGGCCTGGATGGTCATGGCGGTGAGCTACGTCGGCCGCACCGATAGCAAGCGGTATCGACACTGGCTGGCTAGGACGGCGCCGGCGCAGCCCCCCGATGGCCAAGTGAGCGCTGTGCTGGCGTCTGTGGGCGTGCCGGCTGGGCAATTTGGGGCATTTCTTGCGCTGATATCGGCACAGCGCAAGCCCTGGCTCGACCTCGTCATGGTCGTCGAGCAGGGGCAGCGCCGGCAGGTCGAGGCGCACTTCGAGGCGACGGGGCAGCAAGCGTGCATTGTTGACAGCGAAGGCAATGCCACCAGTGATTTGCTCCGTGGCCTGCGTCGGTCCATTGCGGAAAGCGAGGGACGCGTTCGCTACATCGCCTTGCTGGCTCCAGGCTGCATTCCGGGCGACATGCCCCTGGCAGCAGCGGGGAGCACACTGCTCTACGGGGACGAGGACGAAATCGACGACCGTGGCGAACGCAGCCGACCCCTGTTCAAGCCAGCCTTCTCGCCGGACCTGCTGCTCTACAGGGACTACATGTCGTCCTGTCTGGTGCTGACCACAGATCTCGCCCGCAGCGTTGCGGAACAGACGGAGCCAGCGGTTGCCGATCTTCACAGCCTTGCCTTGGTGCTGACAGAAGCCGCAGAGCGCGTGGAACACGTCGGTGCCTTCACGGTACATCGGTTGGTGCCGGAGCCCTCAGCTAGGGGGAGCACGAGGGCCTTCCCGTCGCAGCAAGAGCCCTCAGCGCGGGGGGGCTCGAGGGGCCTCCCCCCGAAAAAGAGCACCACAGCCGAGATTCCGGAGCATCTAGCCCGCCATTTGCGCGGTTGCTACGGCGAACGGGCGACAGTGCAAAAGACTCGGGACGGCTGGACCTGCAGCTTCGGCTCTCGCGACTCCGGCGCTGACAGGGTGTCGATCATCATCCCGACCCGAGACCGCATCGATTTGCTCGCGCCCTGCATCGAGGGAATCCACGCGACGAACCAAGGCTCCTTCGAGTGCATCATCATCGACAACGGCTCGGTCGCCCCGGAAACCAAACGCTGGCTCGCCGGGGCGCCGGCGAGGTTTCCGGCACTCAAGGTGGTGGAGGCACCGGAACCGTTCAACTGGAGCCGACTCAACAACCAAGGCATGCGGCATGCCGAAGGGGACGTGTTCCTGTTCCTCAACAACGACACCGAGGCTGCGTGCGAAGGCTGGATCGATCGGCTCGCCGACGTAGCCCTGCGCCCGGATGTCGGCGCCGTCGGCGGCTTGCTGCTCTACCCGGACGGCCTCATCCAGCACGCTGGCGTCGTTACCGGCTTCGGTGGCTGCGCCGATCACATCTACGTCGGCACTCACCCGGATGCCGGCCAGCACATGTTCGTTCCGCCCACCGTGCCCCGCAACGTCTCGGCGGTGACCGGCGCCTGCCTCGCCGTGGCGCGCAGCACCGTGGATGCCATCGGCGGCTTCGACGAGGGCTACCGCGTCGTCGGCAGCGACGTCGAGTTCTGCATCCGAGCCATGCACGCCGGGCTCCGGAACGTCTATCTGCCGGATGTGCGGTTGGTGCACCACGAGTCGCAATCGCGCACGAAGAGGGACCCGGAAGCCGACGTCGAGCGCCTGCGGGCAATGATCGCGCAACGCCCTTCCGACCCTTACTTCAACCCGAAGCTGTCAATGATCTCGCTGTACCCCAGCTACCCCGTGTGAGCCGGACTCACGCGCCGTAGGGGCGGGTTGTCCCCGCCCATGTTGAATTCATCGCAGCAACTGCCAACGCGCCCGTCAGGGCGCGCCGGGACGGGACAAGCCCGTCCCCTACAAAGTGAGGTTGGTGCCGAAGAGAGGACTCGAACCTCCACGAGCGAACGCTCACCACCCCCTCAAGATGGCGTGTCTACCAATTTCACCACTTCGGCATGTCTTCGGGGCTGCCGCGGAGCCAGGACTCGGCCGCGCGGTGTCCGTCAGAAGTCGGGGATGTCGGAATCTACCGAATCGGGTTCGGTAGTCAAGTCTGGCGCCTCCGGCGGGGCCGGGGCCTCGAGTTCGGGAAGCCCCAGCGTTTGCATGGAGGCGGCGCGTTCCTTGGCCGTCCATGCCAGGCCAAAGGAGATGACGAAGAAGCCGATGGCGAGCCAGACCGTCATCTTGGTGAGGAACGAGGCCGCACCGGCGCTGCCGAACATGGTGTTGGCGCCGCCAGCACCGAATGCCGCGCCCACATCGGCGCCCTTGCCTTGCTGCAGGAGCACCAAGACGCCGAGCGCGATCGCATCGGCGACGAGCAGGATCAGGAGGACAGTTTCGATTGTGCTCACTTGGCAACCCTCATTTCGTTCCCATCGGCTCTTTTTTCGAGGGGAAGCCCCTCGCGCTCCCCCGCGCTGAAGGCTCTTTCTGCGAGGGGAAGCCCCTCGCGCTCCCCCGCGCTGAAGGCTCTTTCTGCGAGGGGAAGCCCCTCGCGCTCCCCCGCGCTGAAGGCTCTTTCTGCGAGGGGAAGCCCCTCGCGCTCCCCCGCGCTGAAGGCTCTTTCTGCGAGGGGAAGCCCCTCGCGCTCCCCCGCGCTGAAGGCTCTCATTGGCCGGCCCCCGCCGCCGCGCAAATGGCGGCGAACTCGTGCGGGTCCAGTGACGCTCCGCCAACCAAGCCGCCGTCGATGTCGACTTGCGCGAACAGAGCCAGCGCATTGGCCGCCTTGACGCTGCCGCCATAGACGATGCGCACGGCGGTGGCCACATCCGCATCCTCTGCCGCCAAGCGTTGCCGGATGGTGGCATGCATCTCGGCAGCTTGCTCAGGACTCGCCGTCACACCCGTGCCGATGGCCCACACCGGTTCATAGGCCACCGCCGCATCGGCGAATGGCGCTGCGCCGGAGTCGTTCAGCACCGCATCGAGCTGCCGCAGCACGGTCTCCTTGGCGTCGCCTGCACGTCGTTCGGCCAAGGTTTCACCCACGCAAAGGACCGGCATCAATCCGGCGCGGAGCGCGGCCCGGAACTTGCCCGCAACCACCGCGTCGTCCTCACCATGCATCGCCCGACGCTCCGAATGGCCGACGATGCAGTATGCCGCGCCCAAATCTGCCGCCATCTCGGCCGAGTGCTCGCCCGTGAAGGCGCCCTTTGCTTCGACACCAACGTCCTGGACGCCAAGGTGGACGTCTCCGGCAAAGGCGGAACCGAGCCGATCCAGGTACCCGAGGGGCGGACAGAATACGACGTCCACGTCACTCGAGGGCTGCTGCCATGCGCGCACAAATGCATCGATGGCGGCCACCGAGGCGTTCATCTTCCAGTTCGCCGCCACCAGCGCCCGCCGCATGTCCGGCTTGTTCCCACCCGCAAGAAAAGGCGCGCAATCCTATCAGCGACACCCAACCGCCGCCACCACGTAACGGCGCACGTGCAGTAGGGCTTCGTCTTTCGATTATGGGGTGGATGCGAGGACGACGGTCTTGTGGCGCTTGCTCACTTGGCCGACATTCCCCATCCAATGCGGCGCGGAGGGACTTCGTGCGTGCTTTAATCAAAGCTCGTCATTTGAGGGGACATCGAGATGGCGGAACAACCGATCGTGCAGCGCATGGAGCCGGCGCCGGCTCCGCGCACGACTTCCCGGGCTTCGATGCGGGGCGTTCTCCTGCTAGGTGCGGCACTTGCGGCGCCGGTGGCTTGGGCAACGGACGCCGAGACCCAGTTCATCGTCAATACCTTCTCGTTCCTGGTCTGGGGCGCATTGGTGATGTGGATGTGCGCCGGCTTCACCATGCTGGAGGCGGGCTCGGTGCGCACCAAGAACGCCTCGGTGATTTGCCTCAAGAACATTGGGCTCTACTCCATTGCCGGCATCATGTACTACCTCATCGGCTACAACCTCATGTACACCGATGTGGGCAGCTTCATCGGCTCGTTGCAGCTCTTCCATGCGCCCACCGGGGCCGAACAGGCGCTGCTGGCGGGCGAAGGCGCCGCCGGCGAGGTAATCGAGTCCGGCTACTCAAGCAGTTCGGACTGGTTCTTCCAGATGGTGTTCGTGGCCACCACCGCGTCGATCATCTCCGGCACGCTGGCAGAGCGGGTGCGGCTGTGGTCGTTCCTAGCCTTCACCGTCTTCCTTACCGGGCTCATCTACCCCGTGGTGGGGGCGTGGACCTGGGGCGGCGGCTGGCTCGATCAACTCGGATTCCAGGACTTTGCCGGTTCCACCATCGTCCATTCCACCGGCGGCTGGGCCGCCTTGGTGGGCGCCATCCTGGTCGGGCCTCGTCGGCACAAGTACCGTGCAGACGGCAGCATTCGCACGACTCCGCCCTCCAACGTACCCATCGTGACCTTGGGCGTATTCATCCTCTGGCTCGGTTGGTTCGGCTTCAACGGCGGCTCCCAACTGGCTCTCGGCAGCG
Source organism: Gammaproteobacteria bacterium (assembly GCA_028824555.1). Classification (GTDB taxonomy): domain Bacteria; phylum Pseudomonadota; class Gammaproteobacteria; order Pseudomonadales; family Azotimanducaceae; genus VXYL01. The sequence goes on from JAPPDJ010000055.1 coordinate 45,288, forward strand.
CTGCGGATGCGGTGGCGATGTCCAATGTGCTGGTGAACACTAACCTCGCCGCAGCCGGCGGTGTGGTGGCATCGCTATGCGTCTCGCAGTGGCTGTTCGGACGCGTCGACTTGCTGGCGATCTTGAACGGCGCCATCGCTGGCCTCGTCTCCATCACGGCCGGGCCGGACATCGTCGATCACTATTGGGCCATCATCATCGGCGCCGTCGGCGGCGTGCTCTGCTCCGTGGGCATGAAGCTCCTGGAGCAACTGCGGGTGGACGACGTGGTGGGCGCCATCTCCGGCCACCTCGTCGCTGGCATCTGGGGAACCCTCGCCGCCTGCATCGCCGCCGGCGCGAGCGTGGTGCCGCAACTCATCGGCATCGTCGCCATCGGCGCGTTCGTCAGCGCTTCGTCCTTCGTCGTCTGGTTCGTGCTCGGCAAGACGGTTGGCCTGCGCGTCACCGAAAGGGTCGAGGCCATGGGGCAGGACGTGGCAGAACTCAAGATCGAGGCATATCCGGAGTTCGTCGTGATGCCGGATCAGGAGGATACGGAGGGAGCGTAGCGGAGGGCTGGGGTTTGCGCGAGGGTGGCGCGCTTTCTCCCCTGTCACTCCCCCCTTGCGGGGGAGTCGAAAGCGTCCTCGCTTTCGGAGGGGGTTAGGGTTCTGAGCGTTCTCTCGACTGTCCCAGCGGAGGTGATAGAGCGGGCATTGTTCAGGGGCTTGGGGGCGTGCGGGCTTTGGGTCGGCGGCCCCCCCTCCGAGAAAAGCCGGGGACGGCTTTTCTCGACTCCCCCGCTAGGGGGGAGTGACAGAAGGGGGCGTTGCGAGGATTTCCCTGTCTGTCTCTAGCCGGCGGCGGCGCGCACCGCTTCGGCGAGGCGGTTGGCGTGGGCCTTCACCTCGGCTTCGTCTTCGCCTTCCACCATTACCCGTACCACCGGTTCCGTGCCGCTTGGACGGATGAGGATGCGGCCGCGGGAGGCGAGGTTGCGTTTGATGTCGTCGGCGACGCGGTGGACGGATGGGCCGGCGCAGGCGGCACCGGGATTGCTGACTTGCACGTTTAACATGGTTTGCGGGAGCTTGGTAACGCCTTGCCGCAGATCCGCCAGCGATCTGCCCGATTCCACCATCGCCATCAACACCTGCAAGGCCGCGACGATGCCATCGCCCGTCGTCGCAAGCTCGAGGCAGATGATGTGGCCGGAGGACTCGCCGCCGAGTTGCCAATCGCGCCGTCGCAGCCCGTCTAGCACGTAGCGGTCGCCCACTGCGGCGCGGGCGAACGGAATGCCGCGCTCGGCCAAGGCCCGTTCGACGCCCAGGTTCGACATGACCGTGCCCACCACGCCGCCGGTGAGACGCGCGCGGCATTGCCAGTTAGCGGCAATGATGTAGAGCAGTTCGTCGCCATCCACCACCTCGCCGTTCGCGTCTGCCATCACCACCCGGTCGCCATCGCCGTCGAAGGCGATGCCGGCATCGGCACCCACCTCCTGCACTTTGGCCGCCATCGCCGCCGGATGGGTGGAACCGCAGCCCTCGTTGATGTTCGTGCCGTTGGGAGAAGCGCCGGTGACGGTGATTTCGGCCCCGAGCTCCGAGAAAACCCCTGGCGCAACGGCGTAGGTGGCACCGTGGGCGCAATCGAGCACGAGTTTCAGGCCCTTGAGGTGGGTGCCACGGTCCGTCGTGCTCTTGCAGTATTCGATGTAGCGCCCGCGTGCGTCCTCGACGCGGAAGGCGCGGCCGAGCTCCTTGGAACGCACCGACACCAGCGCGTTGCCGAGGTGCTTCTCGATGGCGAGCTCCACATCGTCGCCGAGCTTGTTGCCTCCGGCATCGAAGAACTTGATGCCGTTGTCGTCGTAGGGGTTGTGCGAGGCGCTGATGACGATGCCAGCGTCCGCGCCCAGCGTGCGGGTGAGATACGCCACGGCCGGGGTGGGGATGGGGCTCAGGAGCCCCACATCCACGCCAGCCGCAGATAGCCCAGCTTCCAAGGCAGACTCGAACATGTAGCCGGAGATGCGGGTGTCCTTGCCGATCACCACCATGCGCGAACCGCCCGAGGCAAGCACTTGCCCGACGGCCCAGCCGAGGTGCAGACAGAAGTCCGGCGTGATGGGCGCATCGCCCACCCGACCGCGAATGCCGTCGGTGCCGAAGTAGCGGCGCTCGTTCATCGCCTCCCTCGGCAGGTGCGTGAGAAATGCGCGCTAGCGCCGCCAAACCCCTCGCTACGCTCGGGGTCTGGCCCCAGCCCCCACCTCCCTATGACCTTGCTCCTAGAAGTGCGAGACGCCGCCATCGACTGCAATGGTGTCGCCGGTGTGATACGAGCTCTCGTCGCTGGCGAAATAGACGGCGATCGCCTTGAAGTCCTCCGGCTGCCCCCAGCGTCGCTGCGGGATGCGCTTGATGACCTTGGTCTGGAACGCTTCGGTGGCGAAGGCGCGCTCGGTCATGGCCGTCTCGATCCAGCCCGGAATGATGGCGTTGGCGCGAATGCCGTAGCGCGCCTGCCCCACCGACAGCGACTGGATGAGGGCGATGACGCCAGCCTTGGTGGCGGAGTAGTGCTCGCTGCCAGCCGCGCCGAAGCGCGCCGTGCCGCTGCTGGTGACGACGAGCGAGCCGCCGCGACCGGTGGATTTCATGTGCTTGACGGCCTCGCGGAAGGTGAACATCACGCCGTCCATGTTCACCTTGAAGACGCGGTGCCACTCGTCCGGCGTCATGGCGTCGAACTGCGCGCCGCCGCCACCTACGCCGGCGTTGGCAAAGCAGGAATCCACCTGGCCGAAGATGTCTAGGGTTTGCGCGAAGGCATCGACCACTTCCTGCTCACGGCTGACGTCGCAGCGGATGGCTGCCACCTCACCGCCGTAGCTCTCGATGCGCTCCTTGGCGGCGGCGTTCTTGTCCTCGTTCGTGCCCCAGATGCAGACACCGGCGCCGTGTTCGGCAAGTCCTTCCGCAAAGCCGAGGCCAATGCCGCCGTTGCCCCCGGTCACCAACGCCACCTTGCCGCTCAAATCGAACATTCCCTTCCCCTTTGGAACCTGCGCCTCTTAGGCCGGTGGCGATCATACGCGAATGCCGTCTTGCTCCGCCTTATGCGCCCTTGCGGGCGCGTCGGCAGTTCGCTCACGTGAACTGCTGGCTTCCGACGCACCAACGAGGGGACGATGGCTCACGTTGCCAGCGGGCAGAAGCCGCAGCGACAGGCGACGCCACAAGCGCCATCATTGCTAGGGCAAAACACGAGCGGAGTGAACCCATGATCGTCAGTTTCGCCGACAACGACACGTTCGCCTTCCATCGCGGCGACGCCACCACGGCCTTCGCCGAAGTCGCCCAGCTCGCCGGCAGCAAGCTCGACCAACTCGACGCTGCCACGGACGTGCGCGACGTCAATCGCCCAAGCAACCACATGCAGATCGTGCGCAAGCACCGACGCCGGGGGCGACGTTGGCTGATCCCCCTCACCGGCGACTGGGGCGTCGGTTTCGAGTGGCCGCCTGGGAGCGGTGGCCCTGTCATGGTGGGCGTGGTGGGCCCGCCATGGATGCCACCGGAGCCTGCCATGGCGGTGGCATAGCGCCATGCCGCGCGGAGCTACTCACCCGGGCAAAGTGCTGGCGGAAGACCTTGCCGCACTCGACATGGCGGCATGGGAACTCGCCGAAGTGCTGCAAATGCCGCCGCAGCACCTGCTGGACATCGTTGCCGCAAAGCGGCCCGTGGACGCCGACACGGCGCTCCGGCTGGGGCATTACTTCGACACCTCGCCCCTGTTCTGGCTGAACCTGCAAGTGCTGCACGATCTGCGCCTCGCGCGAGCGGCAGCCGGGAGGCAAGTTGAGAGACTGCCGGTGTTGGCGGTAACGGACGTTCGCTAGATGCCAAGCGCACCTCCCGTCACTCCCCCCTCGCGGGGGAGTCGAGAAAAGCGTCCTCGCTTTTCTCGGAGGGGGGGC